>CAZZFT010000022.1:0-46362 GCA_964653555.1 uncultured Spirochaetales bacterium
GCAGGGCGCCGCTGCGCGCGTCGAAGGCGCGCACCACGCCGCTCGGGGCGTCGGTGCGCTGATTGTCCCGCACCGCCGATCCCACGACGACCAGGTCGTCGATCGCCGCTGGGGGCGAGGTGACCTGGTACTCGCCGCGCTCGACCTCTTCGCCCGCGTCGGAAATCAGGTCCAGCGCCCCGTCCGCTCCGAAATCGGGGCAGGGCCTTCCGGTGGCGGCGTCCAGGGCGAACAGCCGCGCGTCGTTGGTGGCGGTGAAGAGGCGGCGTCGGCACGCCGCGCCGGGCGCGCGCGCCTCGTCGAGCCAGGTCGTCACGCCGCGACACACCAGCTGGTTGCCGTAGTGGCCGGCGAGGTCGATCCGGGGATCGAAGCGCCAGCGCTCCTCGCCCGTCTCCGCGTCGAGGGCGATCACGCGGTTCATGGGGGTGCACAGATAGAGGGTCCCCTCGACGAGCAGCGGCGTGTTCTCGAAGGCCGTGGTCGAGGGAATGTCGCCACGGCCGTCGGAGACGTCGCCGGTGTGATAGGTCCAGGCGACCTCGAGCTCGGTCACGTTGTCGCGCGTGATCTGGTCGAGCGGCGTATAGCGCTGCCCGCCCGGATCTCCGCCGTAGGAGGGCCAGTCGGCGGGCGGCCCCCCGGTCGGCTCTTCGCGGGGTACATCGCACGCTCCGGCGACCAGGACGATGGCGAGCAGAGAAGCCACGCGGCGACCGGCGCTCCGGCGAGCGGCAGGGCGGGGCGCCACGGGCGTCACTCCTGCCACAGCGCAGCGACCAGGAACGCGATCACGGTGTCCTCCGCTACGGCGTCGTCGATGCGCTGAGGGGACCCGTCCCAGTGCCGGTGTACCGCCCAGTAGGTCTCGGTCTCTAGAACGATGCGCGCGGCCACGGCCGGTTCGGGCCAACGGCGCAGGCGGCCGCGCCGCGCGCGCACCTCGAGAAAGCGGGTGAGGGCGTCGACCACGCTGCCGCGGGCCACGCGGTACCAGACACCCGCCAGCTCGGGGTAGTCGGAAGCGCAGCGGTCGATCAGCTTGATGCCGACGCGGTGCCGCGACAGCATCGCGTAGAGCTCGCGGAGGATCGCCTCGAGCTCCGTGCGGCCCCGGCGCGGCCGCTTCCCTTCCAGGGCGGCGGCCAGTGCGGGCGGCACCCCCTCGTTCGCCACGATCTTCTCGACCTCGCGGAGCGTGGCGCCCGGAGGCGGCGTCGGGAGCGGTAGCGGCCCGAAAGGCACGACCTCCTCGGGCGCCGCGTCGGCGAGGCGCACGGCGGAATCGAAGAGGGCTTCCTTGCTCTCGACGGTGAGGTAGAGGGTGCCCTTGGCGACGCCCAGCGCGTCGGCCACGTCGGCCATCTGGGTGCGCCGGTAGCCCTGCGCGATGAACACGCGCGTGGCGGCGGAGACGAGCGTGCGGAAGCGGTCGGGCGGGACGAGCCGGGGCACGGCGCGTCATCATAAATGACCGGACGGGTCAGTCAAGTTCTCCGCGGCGCGATCCGCCGGAGGGGTCGCCCGCGTGCGGGCCGAACTCGACCTGGGCGGCGGCGCGGATCGAGGCCGCGATCTCGCCGAAGTCCGCCTGGGTGACCACGCCTTCCCGGTTGGGAACGCGCTCGGCGAGGGTGGGATCGAGCCGGATGCGCAGTCTCAGGAAGTCCGCGAACCGCGGACGTCTGCCGCGACGCCGGGGCTTCGGGCCCGCCTACTTCGTCGACGCGATGCAGCTCTCTCCCTGCTGTCGATAGCCCGGATCGCAGACCCAGCTGTCGCCCAGGTAGCCCAGGTGAGCATTGCCGGGAACCTGGAGAGCTACACAGGAGCCGGCCGCCTTCGTGTAGCCCCGATCGCAGTCCCAGTCGCTGCCGGACGCGTCGAGGTAACCATTCGCAGGCACCTCGATCGCGATACACGAATTGGTTTGCCGTGTGTACCCGCGCGAGCAGTCCCAGTCGTTGCCCGATCGCCCGAGATAGGCTTCTCGGGGCAGCTCCAGCCGGGAGCAGGCTTCGCCGGCCGCGCGAAATCCCCTTTCGCATTTCCAGGTATCCCCGGCAGCGTCGAGATAGGCGTTCTCGGGGATCGCGATCGACGCGCAAGAATGCCCATCCCTTCGATAGCCCCGTTCACACTCCCATTCGCGCCGCCGCGAAATGAGGTACGCGTGGGGAGGGACTTCGATCTCGTTGCAGCGACCCTCGGCTTCGCGGTAGCCCCGTTCGCACTCCCAGCTGCGCCCGGACACGTCCAGATAGGCGTTCGGGGGCACTTCGATGGCGACGCAGGACTCGTCGACCTCGTCGTAGCCGCGATTGCATTCCCAGCCTTCTCCGTGGCGTCGCGCGTGAGCGTGAAGAGGCGGCGTTCCGGCCGATTCGGCCTCCCCGGCGGCGAGGCCGGGCCAGAGGGCCAGAGCCAGCAGGACGATCAGCAATCCCCTCCGCTTCGCGCGGTCCCTTCGATGCTGCAAATCGCCCCCCCTGGCAAACGCCGGCGCCGCGTCTCGTGCACTGCTCATTATACTGATCAAAAAAATAATACCAAGCAGTTGAACAATATGCTTGATATATCAAGCGATGGGGTCCATGCTCACGCCGATGCGCAACGGCGAAAGACGTCCCCGGCCCAGACGCCCGGTGCTACCCGGGCGACCCGCGGAGCTCGGCGCGCTCCTCGCCGACCTGCGCACGGCCAAGGGGCTCTCGCTCCGGGACGTCGAGGAGGCCTCGAGCAAAGGCGTCTCGAACGCCTATCTGAGTCAGCTCGAGAACGGGAAGATCAAGAGGCCCTCGCCGAACGTGCTCTACGACCTGGCGGAGGTCTACGGCGTGTCGTATGAGGTCTTGATGCAGCGGGCCGGATACGTGATGCCCAACGACGAAGAGGGCCGGCCTCACAAGCTGGCGGCCCTGCCGATCGACGATCTGGAGCCCGAGGAGGAGGAGGAGCTGCTCCGGTATCTGGCGTTCCTCCGCTCCCGCGCCGCATCCTGATACGCGGCGTCCGGAGAGCAGCTGCTGGAGGTCGACGGCGTTCGCGGGGGGAGACGGTTTGCGGCGATGACGATCCGGGTCGGTTACGACCTGGTCTACGACTGCCCTCAGCCGACCCCGATGATCCTGACGCTGCACATCCATTCCAAGCGCGTCTCCGACATCATCGTTCCCGATCACCTCATCACCCGGCCGTCCATTCCAATCGCTGCCTATCGCGATGGCTTCGGAAACTGGTGCGGTTGGATCGTCGCCCCGGCGGGCGAAATCACGCTCTCCGCCGATGCGCTCGTGAACGACCGCGGTGAGCCGGATCCGGTGGTTCCCTGGGCTCCTCAACATGAGGTGCAGGATCTTCCCGAGGAGACGCTGGTATTCCTCCTGGGAAGCCGTTACTGCGAGACCGACCTGCTCTCCGAGGTGGCTTGGAGCCTGTTCGACCAGTCCCCTATGGGCTGGGGACGCGTGCAGGCCATCTGCGATTTCGTCTACCGCCGGATCGCCTTCGGCTACGAGCACGCCCGCGCCACGAAGACGGCCTGGGAGGCGTTCGACGAGCGAACCGGTGTCTGCCGGGACTACATGCATCTCGCCGTCGCGCTCTGCCGCTGCATGAACATTCCGGCCCGCTATTGCACGGGCTACCTGAGCGACATCGGCGTGCCTCCGCCCTACGCGCCCATGGACTTCGCCGCCTGGTTCGAGGCCTATCTGGGTGGCCGTTGGAACACCTTCGATCCCCGGAACAACGCACCGCGCGTCGGTCGTATCCTGATCGCGCGAGAGGTCGCGACGCCGCGGACGTCGCGATCTGCAACACGTTCGGCGTCAACACCCTGAAGAGCTTCCGGGTCTGGACCCACGAGACCAGTAGAGACCCCTTCGGTTGCTGCTGATCCGAGCCTGCCTCTGTTGAGTTAGGTAGGGACGCGCCAGCCGCAGACGCAAGAACCGGCAGCAGACCGGCAGCACGTCGGCAGCAGACCGGCAGGAAGCCGGAATCTTCCGCGCGATTCCTGGATCCGCGACGTGCGTGGAGAATTCTCCACAGCGCAGCTCTCGCGCAATCGCTCACGAGCGCCGATACGGACGGCGACGGGATACCGGGAGGGACTCCCGTCACCGGACGATCGCGATCTCAGTGACTTGGCGACGCGACGCCGGCTCTTCCTCGTCTGCACATGGGTTGCCGTACCGGTAGTCACATGTGCGCCATACATGCCAGCCGAACCGAGTGAGTGTCGGGAGGGACTCAGCGTGGGTGACGTCTTCGTGGAGACGGCCGGGAGTCGCACGGGCGCGATGCGCAGGCTCTGCGCCTCCGCGATCGCCGCGCTGCTCACCTGCCTCGTCGCGGCGGCGGGCTCTGCGGAGACCGCCTCCAAGGAGGCGATGCAGAGCCTGGACGAGCAGGTCCAGGAGATCAAGTCGGACGTCCTGTCGATCGCGGCCGAGCTGACGCGACTGGAGGAGAAGCTCCTCTATCCCTCGAACACCCAGGTCGCGGTGTTCGTGTCGCTGGCCGAGAACGAGACGCTCCGCCTCGACTCGGTCAAGATCGCGATCGACGGGCAACCGGTCGCGCGCCACGTCTACACCTTCCAGGAGCTGGAGGCCCTCCAGAAAGGAGGCGTTCAGCGGATCTACACCGGCAACGTCACCACGGGCGAGCACCAGCTCGACGTGTCGATGGCCGGAAAGCTGGCGAGCGGCAAGGACTTCGACACGAGCGAGACGTTCTCCTTCAGCAAGGACGTCGAGCCGAAGCTCGTGGGCGTCAAGCTGGCGGGCCAGCTCACCGGCGACGCCCGCATCGAGCTCGGGGGTTGGTAGCCCGTGCGCGCAGCGCTGCCTCCCTCCATCGCAGTAGCGATCGCCATCCTCGTCTCCGCGGCATCGGCCCGAAGTGCGGAGCTGCGCGATCTCTACTTCGGTGAGGCGCTCTTCTACGCCTACCAGGAGCACTGGTTCGAGGCGCTCCAGCGCCTCGACGCGGAGATCGGACAGCACTACGGAGTCGACGAGCCTCAGCTCGACTCGCTCCAGTATCACATCGGACAGGCCGAGTTCTCGGTCGGCGACTTCGAGCTGAACTACCGCATGCATCACCGCGCCGGACGCGCGATCAAGGCGGTGTTGGAGGCCAACGTCCCGGACCCGGTACGCAATGACGCGGCCTTCCGCCTGGCGCGCATCCACTTCCAGAAGGACCAGCCCGAGGAGGCGCTGCACGCCCTCGAGGGCATCCACGGCCGGATCCCGGCCGAGATCCGCGACGACGTGGAGTTCCTGCGCGCGAACGTCTACTTGTCGCTCGGGCGTCCGGCCGACGCCGTGGAGGTGCTTCGGCGGCTCCAGGGCTCCGACGAGCTCAACGGCTTCGCCGCCTACAACCTCGGCATCGCGCTGCTCCAGGAAGGGAATCAGCAGGAGGCGATCGAGCAGCTCGACCGAGCCGGCCAGGTGACGGCGCGCAACCGGTCGACGCTCGCGATCCGCGACAAGTCGAACCTGGTGCTGGGTACGCTGCTATTCGAAGCCGCCGCCTACGGACCGGCCCAGCAGTCCCTGGACCGCGTTCGCCTCGAAGGCCCGTTCTCGAACCAGGCGCTGCTGCGCGCGGGCTGGGCCGACGCCCAGGCCGCGAACTTCTCGCGAGCGGTGGTGCCCTGGGGTCTGCTCGCGGAGCGCGAGCCCACCGACGCCGCCGTGCAGGAGGCGATGCTCGCGCTGCCCTACGCGTACAGCAAGCTCGACGTTCACGGCCGCGCCGCCCTGCTCTACGGAAAGGCGGTCGAGACCTTCGGCCACGAGCTGGAGAAGGTAGACGCCTCGATCGAGAGCATCCGGCAGGGCGAGTTCCTGAAGGACCTGGTCCGCGAGGAGATCCGGCTGGACAAGGACTGGGTGATCCGGCTGCGCAGTCTCCCCGACGCCCCGGAGACCTTCTACCTGATCTCCTTGATGGCCTCCCACGACTTCCAGACCGGGCTCCAGAACTACCTGGATCTCGAGGACCTGCGCAAGAAGCTGGTCGAATGGCAGCGGAGCTTCGACGCCTTCGAGGACATGATCGCGCTGCGCCGCGCCTACTACGAGCCGCTGCTGCCCGAGATCGACAGCCAGTTTCGGAAGCTCGACGCCCAGATGCGGCTGCGTCTCCAGCAGCGCGACTCCCTCGACCGGCGTCTCCAGCACATACTGATCGCCCCGCGCCCCGACCTGCTGGCGACCGCCGACGAGCAGCGCTTCTCGGCGGAGATCGCGGAGCTCGAGCAGCAGCTCGAAGGGACGAGCGGGCCGGCAGCGGAGGATGGGGCGCTGCGCCTCCGGCGCCTCAAGGGTGCGATCACCTGGAGCCTCGAGACGAACTACCACCAGCGGCTGACCGACACGCACAAGCACCTGCGCGAGCTCGACGAAGACGTGGCCCTGCTGAAGGACCGCTACGAGTCCTTCGTGCGCACGCGCCAGGCCGCGACGCACAGCTATGTCGGATACGAAGGCCCGATCGAGGGGCTTCGCTCGCGCGTGGCCGACGCGCTCCAGCGCATCGAGACCGTGATGACCCGTCAGGGCCACCTGTTGGAGGTCGTGGCGCTGAACGAGCTCGAGCAGCGCCGCGAGACCCTCGTGGCCCACCAGAACCAGGCGCGCTTCGCCTTCGCCGACAGCTACGACCGCGCGGCGAAGGCGCAGGCCCAGGCGCAGTGAGGACGGGGGGACGATGTGGAAGACCCGCGCAGCCCTGCTCCTCGCCCCGGCGCTCGCCCTCGCCTGCGCGCACGGCCGCGACCGGCACACCCTCGCGGAGCTGCGTGACGTGGAGCCCGACGTGAACGAGGTGCGGATCGAGAACGGTCTCGACCAGGCCATGCAGGGCTACCGGAAGTTCCTCGAGGAGGCGCCCGAGTCCGCGCTCACGCCCGAGGCGATGCGGCGCCTGGCGGATCTGAAGCTGGAGAAGGAATACGGGATCCTGGGCGACGGCGAGCTCGTGGAGCTACCCGCGCCCGAGAAGACCTCTGCCCAGTCCACCGCTCCGAGCGGGGACGCAGAGCGGCCCGCGGCCTCGGGCATCGCCGATCACTCCGAATCCGAGGCGGATTTCGAGCGACGTGCCGCGGGTGCCGGACCGATCGCGGCGTCCCAGCCCGAGGCCGACCTCGCGCTGCCCGGCGGGAAGACGGCCGCGCCCAACGGACCGCTGGAGGCGATCGCGCTCTACGACAAGATCCTCGCCACCTACCCGGACTATCCGTTCAACGATCAGGTGCTCTACCAGAAGTCGCGCGCTTTCGACGAGCTGGGGCGCGTCGATGAAGCGATCGCCGTGATGGAGCAGCTGATCGCAGAGTACCCGCACTCCCGGCACCTCGACGAGGTGCAGTTTCGGCGGGCGGAGTACTTCTTCACGCGCAAGAAGTATCTCGACGCCGAAGGGTCCTATCAGGCGATCACCGCGATGGGGCCGGGCTCCGAGTACTACGAGCTGGCCCTCTACAAGCTCGGCTGGACCTTCTACAAGCAGGAGATGCACGAGGAGGCGCTGCACGAGTACATCGCACTGCTCGATTACAAGGTCGCGAACGGGTACGACTTCGACCAGCAGGAGGACGAGGACTCCGAGCGGCGCGTCGCAGACACCTTCCGCGTGATCAGCCTCAGCTTCTCCAGCCTCGGCGGTCCCGAGGTGGTGGAGCAGTACTTCGCCGACAACGGCCACCGCGGCTACGAGGACCGCATCTACAGCCACCTCGGCGAGTTCTACCTCGAGAAGCTCCGCTACGCCGACGCGGCCGCGTCCTACAAGGCCTTCGTGCGCCTCAACCCGCTGCACCGCTCCTCTCCCCACTTCAGCATGCGCGTGGTGGAGATCTTCGAGAAGGGCGGCTTCCCAAAGCTGGTGCTCGAGTCGAAGAAGGAGTTCGCCGCCAGCTACGGCCTCGACTCCGAATACTGGAAGCACTTCGCGATCGCCGATGCCCCCGAGGTCCTCGCCTACCTGAAGGCCAACCTCCAGGACCTGGCGAGCCACTACCACGCGCTGTTCCAGAACCCCGAGCTCGCCGAGGAGAAGCCCGCGAACTTCGCCGAGGCGCAGCGCTGGTACCGCGCCTATCTCGCTTCCTTCCCCGAGGACGGAGAGGCACCGAGCGTGCACTACCGACTCGCCGATCTGCTGCTCGAGCACGAGGACTTCGGCGAGGCGGCCCGCGAGTACGAGAGCACGGCCTACGACTATCCCCAGCACGAGAAGGCGGCCGCCGCCGGCTACGCGGCGATCTACGCCCACCGGGAGCACGAGAAGCGAGTCCAGGGCGCCGAGCAGGAGGCCGTCCGCAAGGAGGCGGTGGCGAGCACGCTGCGCTTCGTCGACGCCTTCCCGGCCCACGAGCACGCCGCCGCCGTGCTGGGTGCCGCCACCGACGACCTCTACGACATGAAGGAATACGCCCGGGCGATCGCCACGGGCCGGCGCCTGATCGACGACTATCCGGACGCCGAGCCCGCGATCCGGCGCTCCGCCTGGCTGGTGGTCGCTCACGCCTCCTTCGACACGAAGAGCTTCCCAGAGGCCGAACACGCCTATGCGCGCGTGCTCGAGATGACGTCCACCGAGGACGAGTCCCGCCAGGGCATCGTCGACAACCTGGCCGCAGCGATCTACGAGCAGGGCGACCAGGCCAACGAGGCCGGGGACTACCGCGCCGCCGCCGACCACTTCCTGCGCGTCGCCGAGGTGGCTCCCACCTCCAAGATCCGTCCGATCGCCGAGTACGACGCCGGCGCGGCGCTGATCAAGCTCGAGGACTGGGCGGGCGCCGCCACGGTGCTCGAGACCTTCCGCCGGGACCATCCCGATCACGAGCTTCACGAGAAGGCCACCCAGCAGATCGCCTTCGTGTATCGCAAGGAGGGAGACCTCTCCCGCGCCGCCGCCGAGTACGAGCGCGTGGCCAGCGAGTCCGACGACTCCGAGCTGAGCCGAGAGGCGCTGCTCGAGGCCGGCGACTTGTACGAGAAGGCCGGCGGCCAGGACCCCGCCCTGGAGGTCTACCTCCGCTACGTGAACGCCTTCCCGGACCCGCTCGAGACCGCGGTGGAGACGCGCTTCAAGATCGCCGGCATGTACGACGCCGCGGGAGACGAAGCGCACCAGCGCGAGCAGCTGCGCCGGATCGTGGCGCTCGACGACTCCGCGGGCGGCGATCGCACGCCGCGCGTCCACTATCTCGCAGCCCGCTCGGCGCTGGCGCTCGCCGAGGTGCTGTACCGACGCTTCGGCGAGGTCGAGCTGGTGCAGCCCTTCGAGCGCAATCTCCAGGAGAAGCAGCGGCGCATGAACGCGGCGCTCGAAGCCTTCGGGCATCTGGTCGACTACGAGCAGGGCGAGGTCACGGCGGCGGCCACCTTCTACATGGCCGAGATCTTCTTCGACTTCAGCCAGGCTCTGATGCACTCGGAGCGCCCCACCGACCTCGGCCCCGCCGAGCTCCAGGACTACGACCTCGCCCTCGAGGAGGAGGCCTTCCCCTTCGAGGAGCGCGCGATCGAGGTGCACGAGAAGAACCTCGAGCTCCTGGCCTCGGGCGTCTACAACCCGTGGATCGAGAAGAGTCTCGCCCGGCTCGGTGTTCTGATGCCGGGGCGTTATGCGAAGAGCGAGGCCAGCAGCGGCTGGATCGCCTCGATCGACGAGTACGCCTATCGGGCGCCCCAGGCGCCCGCCGCCGCACCCGCGCCGATCGCGCAGGCACCGGGCGTGGAGCCGGCGCAGCCCGCCGCGGTCGAGCCGGCGGAGCCGGTCGCCGAGGTGGACGACGCACAGCCGATCGAGCCCGCCGCGATCGAGCCCACCGAGCCCGTCGCGGAGGCGCAGGACGCAGAGCCGGCAGAGCCGGTCGCGGAGACGGAGAGCACGCAGCCGATCGAGCCCGCCGCCGTCGAGCCCGCGGAGCCGATCGCGGAGGCGCAGGACGCGGAGCCGGCAGAGCCGGTCGCAGGAGTGCAGGAGGCGGAGCCGGCGGCGGTCGCCGAGGGCGCGGAGCCCATCGAGCCGGCCGCGGCGGGTCCGGCCGAGCCGGTGGACCAGGCCGAGCCGGCGCAGCCCGTTCCGGCCGACCAGGCCGCTCCGGCGGACCAGGCCGAGCCGGACGACGCCATGGCGGGGATGTGAGCGATGCGAAACCTCCACCGCCATCCGATTCCGACCCGGGCGTGCGCGCTCGCTCTCGCGGCGGCGATCGGCTGGGCCTGCGCGGGCCCTGCAACGGCGCCTCCCGAGCCGACCGAGGTGCGCGACGCGAGCGGCTTCACGATCACCGAGGACGTCCGGGTGAGCGGCTCGGTGCGCGCCGACTTCGAGCGTGCCCTGAGCCTGCTCGAGCAGGAGAGCTACGCGGAGGGGATCGCGCTGCTCGAAAAGGTGGTCGAGGCGGCGCCGCAGCTCACGACCGCCCACATCGACCTGGGCATCGCCTACGCGCGCGACGGACAGCTCGAGAGCGCCGAGGCGAGCCTCCAGAAGGCGCTCTCCCACAACCCCCGCCACCCGGCCGCGCTCAACGAGCTGGGCATCGTCCAGCGCCGGATGGGTCGCTTCGCCGAGGCCCGCCAGAGCTACGAGCAGGCGCTCGCGGCCTACCCCGAGTTCCACTTCGCGCGGCGCAACCTCGCGATCCTCTGCGACCTCTACCTCGCCGACGCCGCCTGCGCGCTCGAGAACTACGAGCGCTACCTGCAGGCGGTGCCCGGCGACGAGAAGGCCGCCATGTGGGTCGCCGACCTCCGCGCGCGGACGGGGAGGTAGCCAGGCCATGCTCCGCATCCTGCTGTGCTGCGCCGCCCTGCTCCTTTGGAGCGCGAACGCCCTCGGCGAAGAGCCGCCGAAGGAAGGCGACAAGCGGCTCTCGGGCATGTCGATCGTCGGAAACGACGAGGCCCCGAAGTCGCTGGTGATCGTCCCTTGGAAGACCTCACAGCTCGGCGACACGCTCGACGTTTCGCGGGCCCTCGACGACGGACGCCGGCCGGTGGATCGGGACGTGTTCGCGCGGGAGCTCGAGTACTACGAGATCCGCGAGGGATCGGGAGTTTCAGGCTCGGAGTGACCGAGCATCGACGACAGAAAATCCGTTCGGGAGTTCGGAGTTCAGAGTTCAGGAGGATTGGGTGATGGGTTTCTTCTATTCGATGGTGGCGTTCTTCGCTACCGGGGGTCCGTTCATGTACCCGATTCTGATCGTGTTCGCGGTAGGCGCCGCGATCGCGGTGGAACGGTACATCACGCTCACCCTGGTCCGGGCGAAGAACCAGAGCGTGTGGAGCAAGGTGCAGCCGGCCCTGGTCGAGGGCGATTTCGACAAGGCGCGCGAGCTGACGAGCGAGGACGACTCGACGATCTCCAAGCTGCTGGGCACGGGCCTGGCCCGACAGGGCGCCGTGCGCCGTCGCGAGGACATCGAGATCGCGATGGAGGAGGAGATGATGGAGATCATCCCCCAGCTCGAGAAGCGCACGCCCTACGTCGCGCTCGCCTCGAGCATCGCGACGCTGCTCGGGCTGCTGGGAACGATCATGGGCCTGATCCAGGCGTTCACCGCCGTGGCCAACGCCAATCCGGCGGAGAAGGCCGACCTGCTCTCGGCGAGCATCTCGGTCGCCATGAACACCACGGCCTTCGGCTTGATGGTGGCGATCCCGCTGCTGATCAGCAACACGATCCTCACCGCCAAGACCGGCGAGATCGTGGACAGCCTGGAGATGGCCTCGGTGAAGGCGCTGAACGTGATCGCGGCTCGGGCGAAGCGCCAGGCCGAGGCGGCCTAGCGACATGGCTCGGCAACACCACTACCGGCGCCGAACCGGCGATCCGATGGAACCGGACATGACCACCTTCCTGAACCTGATGGTGGTGCTGGTCCCGTTCCTGCTGATCACGGCGGTGTTCTCGCGCATCACGATCGTCGAGCTGAGCCTGCCCAGCTCGGCGGGGGGCAGCGCGCCCAAGACCGCCGAGTTTCGGGTCGAGGTGATCGTGCGCGACGCGGGGCTCGAGATCACGAACGGCAGCGCGGTGATCGCGACGCTCCCCAAGGTGGAGGGCGAGTACGACCTCGCGAAGCTCTCCGAGCTCGTGATGTCGCTCAAGCGCGACCACCCGGAGAAGGACGACGCGTCGGTGCTGCTGGAGCCGGACATCGAGTACGACCACCTGATCCACGTGATGGACGTCGTGCGCAGCGTGGACCTGCCGGGAGCCGAAGGCGAGGAGCCCACCCGGGTGGCCCTGTTCACCGACATCGCCATCGGAGACGCACCGTGAAGAGCTCACGCCGTATCAAGCGGATGTCGCGCAACCGGGTGAAGGCGGAGAAGATCCCCCTCACCTCCCTGATGGACGTGTTCACGATTCTGGTGTTCTTCCTGCTCGTCAACTCGGCCTCCACCGAGGTGCTTCAGACGCCGAAGCAGATCACGCTGCCCGACTCGGTGGTGGAGGAGAAGCCGCGCGAGACGGTCGTGATCTTCATCAGCCCCGAGGAGGTCACCGTCCAGGGAGAGTCCGTCGTCCGAGTGGCGGACATCCTGGCTTCGCCGACGCAGAACATCGCTGCGATCGGAGAGCGCTTGACGGATCTGAGCGCCAACGTGATCGGCTTCAACACGAAGATCGTCGCCGAGAGTCAGGAAGTGACGATCCTCGCGGACCGGTCGGTGCCCTTCGCCGTGATCAAGAAGGTGATGTCGACCTGCACCAGCCGGGGATACGGACGCATCTCGCTCGCCGTGCTGCAGAAGGCGACCGAGATGGCTCGGACCTAGGTGACCCATGAACGCTGTGGCTTCCCGCGAAGAACAGACACTGCTCGCCCAGCTCGCTCGCGCCCGGGAGAGGCTCGACGGCCTGGTCCGGAACCTGCGCTCGATCGACGGCGAGCTCGAGGAGCTTGCTACCGAGCGGAAGCAGTACCGGCTGCTCCACGAGGTGTGCGCCGGGCTGGAAGAGCTCGATGGGATGGACGCCTCCCATCTCTTCTGGGGCGATCCGGCCGAAGGCGCTCGCGGAATGGAGCTCCTGCGCGCGGTGCGCGGAAGAGTCGACCTGTTCGAGAAGCGCCTCTCCGAGATCGAAGAACGGCGCCAGGCCGCCTTCGAGGAAGTCCAGCGCCAGGAGGAGGCCACCGAGTGGCTCGAGGAGGAACTCTTCGAGGCCCAGCAGCGCGAGGAGGAGCGCAAGCTCGAGTGGATCGTGGAGCGGAACGTCGAGTTCGCCGAGCGCGCGCTGGTCATGCCCTGGACCTCCCTCGAAGAGGAGAAGGAGCGACTGCGCAAGTCGCTGGCGGCCGCGATGCTGCTCTCGCTGCTCCTGGGCCTGGTGATCCCTCTGATTCCGCTGCCGATCCCCGAGCGCGGCGAGCCGATCGACGTGCCCGAGCGGCTGACGCGGCTGATCCGCGAGGAGCGACCGCTTCCGCCTCCGCCCCCGCCCGTGCAGGAGACGAAACCCGAGGAGACCAAGCCCGAGAACGCGACCGAGGTGGCGCAGCAGCCGGCGAAGACCCAGACCAAGACGAAGAAGGCGGCGTCGAAGGGCATCCTCGCCTTCCGCGAGAAGTTCTCGGGTCTCGCCGCGAGCACGGCCTCGGCCCGGCTCGGCTCGGCGGCGCGCATCAGCAATCCGGGCGAGGCCGTGAGCGGCCTGCCCGAGCGCTCGATGGTGACGTCCCAGACGCCGGGCTCGAGCGGCGGCATCAACCTCGCCTCGCTGAGCCGCGACACGGGCAGCGGCGGCGACGGCATCGAGGGCGTCCAGGTGGCGCGGGCGACCAGCTCGATCGGCGGCGTCGCCGGAGAGGATCGCCCCCTCGCCGGCGGTCCCAGCATGGGGCGCACCGACGAAGAGATCCAGATCGTCTTCGACCGCCACAAGGCGGCGCTCTATCGCCTCTACAACCGGGAGCTGCGCCGCGACCCGACACTGCGCGGACAGATGGTGCTGCGTCTGCGGATCGAGCCCGACGGCAGCGTCTCCCTGTGCGCCGTGCAGTCCACCGACATGAACGCGCCGGATCTTGCGGCGCAGGTCGTGGCGCGGGTCGGGACCTTCGACTTCGGTGCGAAGGAGGGCATTTCGCCCGTGACCATCCTCTACCCCATCGACTTCCTGCCGGCGACCTGATCGAGGTCGCGCGCAGGGGAAACCGTTCCACGACACCAGGAGACGACACCCACTAACAGAATCGGCTCGATCGGCGAGCCGACCGAACCCAAAGAGCGATTCCGAAAAAGGCAAACCCACCGAAAGGTGGCGACGCAAAGTCACCGGTCTACAGGACCTTCGGGCCTACGACAGCGGGACCGCCAGAATCCAGCCAGCCCAGACCCGGGCTGCCTCGTTTCACCACTGGCATTTGCGATCGCCCCGAACGGTGGAACGAGGCAGGATGAACCGGCGACAGCGAGACAGAGCGAGGAAGACGAGCAGGCGGCTCGACGCGATCGGCGTCGCCCTGCTCGCGCTTCTCGCGTGTTGGCTCCCGGCCGAGCGGGCCGCAGCCCAGGTCCCCGCCACCTGTCCCGCCCAGCTCGGCACGGCGGACCTGATCGACCACGACCTGAGCGTCAGCTTCTGCGAGCTGTGCAACACGGGCACCGTCCGCATCGTCATCGAGAATCCGCTCGGATTCCAGGTCGGCGCGGGAGACTTCTCGGGCCTCGTCGTCACCGAGAACCTCCAGGCCTCGGGCCTCACCTACGTGCCCGGGACGACCACCTTCACCGGCAACAACGTCGCCCCGCCGCCGGTCGTCGAGCCCGTGGTCAGCGGCGCCACCGGCAGTGTCCTCAGCTGGACGCTCGATCCCTCCTTCGTGCTGCCCGAGGATCCGCCCGGAAACGGAAACCGCGCCCAGCTGGTGATCCAGTTCCAGGTCGAGCGCGCGTCTCCACCCCTCACCGAAGAGGGCCTGGTCACCGCAAACCGCACGATCGCCGCCTCCGTCGAGCTCACGCCCGAGTGCGCGCCGGGAGACCGCTACAGCACCTCGACCGGCAACGACGTCCTCCCGCTGCGCGAGCCGGAGCCGCGGATCATCAAGCAGGGCCGCAACGTCGACGCGGGCCAGGGCAACGGACGGTGGTCGGACCCGGTCTACGGCCACGAGAACGACGACGTGATCTGGCGCATTCGCGTGCTGAACGACGGCAATGCCCCGCTCCAGGACTTCCGCTTCGACGACTCGATCGTCCCCGGCAACTTCGACATCAACTACGTCTGCGACAGCAACGCCGACGCGACCGCTGCCGCCAACGGCACGCCCCCCGCCCGCTGCGTCGCCCTGGGCGGAACCACCACCACGATCAACAACTTCGACGTGGCCGCGGCCTTCGGCAACGGCGCCAACCCGTTCATCGTCGCGGGCCCCGGCGGCGCCCGGAACTTCTACCTGGTCGGCAAGATCACCAGCTCCTGCGAGAACCGGGTGAACACGGTGTCCGACGTCCAGTGGGGCTGCCAGTCCGAGCCGCCGCCCGGCGGGATCAGCTCGCCCTCGACGGGCGGGACTCCCGGAGACAGCGCGCTGCTCTCCACCCTCTCCGACCCGAACGGCCTCGACCTGGACGTGTTCCTGACCGGCACCAACACCTCCCAGCCGATGGGCTCGAAGGGCACCGTGCGGATCCGGATCCGCAACCTCACCGGCGGCACGGTCCAGCGCGACGGCGGCTTCGACCTGAACTCCGTCCTGCCGTCCCAGTACGTCGTCGATACCACCTTCGCGCCCCAGCTCCAGGTCTTACCGGCCTACGGCAACACCTACAACGGGCTGGTCAACACCCTGCAGTGGATGAACCCCCAGCCGGGCACCTTCCCCTACAACGCCGCTACACCCGAGGCGGCGTACCTCGCCAACACGAACCTCGACTTCCGGCTCACCAGCACGACGTCCCAGACCATCGGCGGCGTCCCGGTGTCCAACATGATCCGCCACGGGGACGAGGTCGACGTGATCTTCCGCGTCGTGCTGATCGACCCGACCTACTACGACAAGGTCGCCAATCTCGACGTGCGCGAGGAGGCGCCGAACAGCGACCCGCCGGACACCGATCCCACCCAGAGCTTCCCGGTGAGCAGCCAGGCCACCCTGGTGTTCAACGAGCTCTGCGACGCCAACGGGACCAACGACCACACCACATCCGTCACCGAGAACGACACGGCGAACCCCGAGGACCTCGACGTCGACATCGTCGGCAGCGAGCTGATCTTCATCCTCACCAACACGGGCGATCCACTGCCCCTGACCGTGGCCCTCACCAACAACGGCGGCCACGACGCCGACGACTACTACGCCTACGTCACCTTCGGCGAGGCGATGGTCGTGCAGACGGCGCCCGCGGGCTGCACGCCCACAAGCAATCCGCCCGCGCTCACCGTCTGGCAGATCCCGGTGGACCTCCCATCCACGGCCTCGGTCTACCAGTGCGACCGGGGCGTGATCAGCCCCGGTGAGACCGAGCTCCTGAACTTCCAGGTAGTCAAGAATACGGCGGCCAGCTTCGACGACGACCTCACCTTCCGCGCCGACGTGACCGGGCAGATCACCCTGAGCAACGGCGATCCGCTGTGGTTCCCGGCGCCGACGCCGCGTCCCGACGGCGTCACCGACCCCGCCAACGACTACACGATCGACGGCATCCGCGCGCGCGTGATCGGCTACAACCTCTTCAAGCAGCAGCTCGGCACCTGCACCGAGAACAACCCGCCGCCCGGGACCCCGGACGACCAGGTGGAGATCGGCGAGGAGTGCAGCTTCCACGTCGAGTCGGGCGGCTGGTTCGGCTTCCAGACGCCCGGCTTCCTCTACATCGCGGTGCAGAACATCCAGGTCGTCGACCAGAACCCGGACGGCCAGGGCTACATCTCGTCGACGGACCCGCTGCTCCAGAGCACTTCGGCGATCCAGGGCGTCTCGCTCAATCCTCCGCCCCCGGTGCTCGGCGACGCGCCCTTCGACTGGACCTTCAACACGGTGGTTCCGGCCGAGCGCATCACCGAGAAGGACCACTGGTTCCGGGCCGACTACACCAGTCGCCTGCTGAACGACCCGATCGACACCCGCGCCGACCCGAATCAGCACGCCAACATCAGCATCGACATCCTCACCTCGACCTTCGAGGCCATCTTCTTCAACACCGAGACGAACCTGGAGGAGCTCTACAACCTGGGCCCCAACACGGTGGGCTTCCCGCGCGAGGTGCACCGGCGCGTCGATCTCACGGTCACCGAGCCGCTGCTGACCGTGACCCAGGAGGTCTGCAACGAGACGCTGTACGGCGTCGGGCCCTCGTGCAGCAACTTCGTTCCCCTGGCCGACGACGGCGACGCCTTCGACACCTACATCTACCGCCTGACCGTGGCCAACGAGGCGGCCAGCAGCGGCGTGACGCGGGCTCCCGCCTACGACGTGACGGTCACCACCGACACCGACCCGGGCGACCAGCTCTTCGTCGATCCGCTGACCGGCGACGTCCTCGACAACGACGGCGACGCGCTGGTCGACGCCGGCGACGTCGCCGGCGAGGGCGTGATCACGGACAACGTCGTGCTGAACGGCACGCCGGCCCAGATCATCGCCTCCTACACCCACAGCACCGCCCTCCAGCGGATCGACGCGGGCGACAGCGTCGTCTTCTACTACCGCGTCGATCCCGACGACGACGTCGCCCCACTCCAGCTGCTCACCAACACGGCCACCGCCACCTACGACAGCCTCGAAGGTCCCTCGGGCGGCCAGACCGCGCCCCAGGGCGCCAACGGCGAGCTGGGCGGTGCCCGCCAGTACGTGTCGGAGCCGGCGGATGCCGCGATCCGGATCATCCCGGTGGAAGTGAGCCCGAAGGCGATCACGCGCCTGGCGAACACGCCGCTCTCGGCGACGTCCCCGCAGCCGGTGTCGGTCGGCGAGGAGCTCGAGTTCGAGATCAGCGCGATGATCCCGGTCTCCCAGCTGCGCAGCTTCGTGATCCGCGACCAGCTACCGCCGGGCCTGTCCTGCTCCGAGGCGCCCGCCGTGAACCTCGACGCGCCCCCCTACTCGGCGGGCGGCTTCGTCCCGGGCGGCACCTTCGTGCCGACCTGCACCGACGACGAAGTGGTGTGGGACTTCGGCAACCAGATCGTGACCCAGGCGCCTGGCGGCGCGGCGCGCTTCTCCTTCTCGGTGCAGTTCATCGCGCGGGTGAACAACGAGATCGCGAATCAGGAGAACACGCTGATCCGCAACGGCGGCACCGCCACGGTCACCGAGGTCACCTACATCGACGAGGCGATGAATCCGGTCGTGCTGCCGATCGAGGAGGCCTCGGTGGTGGTGCGCGAGCCGGTGATCGCGCTGACGAAGGCCTTCTCGGTCGCCCAGGCGGACGCCGGCGACCTGCCGCGCGTCACCGTCACCGCGACCAACACCGGCACCGCGCCCGCCTACGGCCTGCGGGTGCTGGACGACCTGTCCGCCGTGAACCTCTCCTACGCGGGCGACATCGCCGGCGCCAATCCCCCGACGGCCGATCTCGCCACCCTCGGCCCGGAGCAGCCGATCTTCGTCTGGAACGAGGACTTCGCGATCGCGCCCGGCGAGACGGTCGAGTTCTCCTTCGCCGTGCAGGTGGACGTCCAGGCGGAGCCGCTCCAGATCCTCGCGAACACGGTCCAGGCGGCCTGGGCGTCGCTGCCCGGCTCCGACACGGCCCTGAACTCGAGCGGTCAGATCGGCCCCGACGGCAGCGCCACGGGCCTGCGCAACGGCGCGCTCCCGAACGCCGGCGACGCCCTGAACGACTACGAGACCGAGGCGAGCGCACAGCTCGCCGTGCCGCCGCTGGTGACGAGCAAGGTCGACCTCGACCCGGCGCTGGCTCCCGAGATCGGTGCCCACAAGAGCTTCCAGGTGGAGATCGCCCTGCCCGAGGGCACGACCCACGACCTGGTGGTCACCGACTCTCTCGACTCCGGCGCGGTGAGCTACGTGCTCACGCGCAACGCCGACTTCGACGTCAGCTACGAGTTCCTGGGCATCGCGAGCATCAACGGGGCGCCGCCTGGCGAGGCGGCCTTCACCGCCGTCCCGGCCGACGGCACCAGCGGTGCCGCGGTGTGGTCGATCGGCGAGGTCGTGACCGATACCGAGGACGACCTCGCGGCCTCGGCGATCGACCCGACGATCCGGATCACCTACTTCGCGCGCATCAACAACGATCTCGTCACCGACGTCGGCGACACGCTCCAGAACTCGGCGCTGGTGAACTACACCAATGGCGAGACCGATGCCACGGAGGCGCAGACCAACGCCACCGCGGCGATCGTCGCGACCGAGCCCTCCCTGAACGCCACCAAGGCGCTGACCAACGTCACGCCCGGAAAGAACGCGGGAGATCCGGCCGCCTTCGACGACGTGCTCCAGTACGTGGTCACGATCACCAACGGCGGCAACGCCACCGCCTGGGACACGAACGTCGTCGACACGCTGCCGCCGGAGCTCCAGCTTGAGGGCAGCTTCGTCCCGACGGCGCTGATCGGCGGAGCTCCCGTCGCCGGCTTCGTGGGCGTGCCGGCGGGTGCGCCGGTGGGCCCGCTGGTCTGGGGCAAGAACAACGGGGACGAGAGCCTCGACATCCCGGCGGGCCAGGCGCTGGTCCTGACCTACCGGGTGCGCGTGGTCACGCCGCCGCTCAACCCGATGGTGATCGAGAACAACGTCTTCGTCGACTGGACCTCGCTCTCCGGCGCCAGCGTCTACGAGCGCACGGGGAACGGCTGCCCGACGATCACCCCGCCCGACGACTACTGCTTCGGGCCCGCCGTCGCCACGGGCACCACCGACCCGGTCGCCCCGGCCGACGCCCTGCTGAAGGAGATCACCCAGCCGACGGCGACGATCGGCGAGGCCTTCACCTACCGGATCACCATCCCGAACACCCCCTACGCGTTCCCGATCCACGACGTGCGGATCTACGACGACCTGGCCGCCACGGGCGTGAACCTGCGCTTCCTCGACGTGACCAAGGTCTCGGGGTCCGGCTCCTGGACGCCGGTGAACTCGGGCACGGTGACGAGCCTGATCATCGAGGACACGGGCGCCGGGATCGAGATCCCCGCCGGCGAGCAGATCACCCTCGAGATCCGGGTCGTGCTGGAGGATACGGTCACCAACCAGGCCGGCGTCTCCTTCACCAACACGGCCTCCTACCTCTACAACTTCAACGATGGCGACCCCGCCAGCGAGCAGGCCGGCGCGCCGGGCACCTCGGCGGCGATGACGATCGTCGAGCCCGACCTCACGCTCGAGAAGAGCGGGCCGGGCCAGATGACCGTCGGGACGCCCGCCACCTTCACCCTGAACGTCCACAACCAGGGCGGCTCCACCGCCTGGAGCCCGACGATCCTCGACCGGCTCCCCGACCCGGCCAACGGCGGCACCTGCGATGCCGCGCCCACCGCGGTCACCGCACAGCTCTTCGACGCCCTCGGCACCACGCCCCTCGCCCCCGCGCTGACCCCGGGCAGCGACTACACGGTCGCCTGGAGCGGCCGACCCGACTGCGAGCTGACCCTCGTCTTCACGTCCGCCGCGAGCGCGATCGGCCCCGACCAGCGGCTGATCGTGAGCTACCAGACCGTCCTCGACGCGGACAGCCAGGACGGCGTCCCGCTGACCAACATTGCCGGCGTCACCGAGTGGTTCAGCACCGACGGCTCCGACCCCGACACCGCGGGAGACCGCCGGACCTACACGCGCACCGTCACCGACGGCACCCCGGGCACCCTCGACCACGAGGACGCCTACACCACCACCGTCGCGCTGCCCGCCTACCTGTTCGAGAAGACGGTGATGGACGTGGACACCGGCCAGGATCCGGCGCTCACCGCCACGCCGGGCGACACGCTCCACTATCGGCTGCGGATCGAGAACACAGGTGCCGTCCCGCTCGCCGACTTCGCGATCCTCGACGAGCTCGACGCGCTGAACGACCCGGCCCTGTTCCAGCCCGGGACGCTGCGGATCGTGTCGACGCTGCCCGCCGGAGCCGACGCGACCGGCACCGACGACGCGGGTGGCGCGAAGGGCACGGGCGTGCTCGACGTCCGCGGGCTGAACCTCCCGAACCTGGGCGACAGCGTGCTGATCGAGTTCGAGATCACGCTGGTCCCCGTGATCGACGCGGGCACCTATGTCACCAACCAGTCGCTGTTGCGGGTCGGCGGCGTGGACTTCGCCCTCTCCGACGATCCGGGCGTCAACGGCCAGGCGGACCCGGCGGTGGACGGAGACGAGGACCCGACGCGGGTCCTGATCGACTCGGCGCCGGACTTCCAGGTGGAAAAGGTCTCGAGCTACGTGACGGGCGACCCGACCGTGCTGCTCGCAGGCGAGACGCTCCGCTACACGATCACCGTCAAGAACGTCGGGACCGCCGACGCGACCGACGCGGCAATCCGCGACGACGTGCCGGTGAACACGCAGTACGTGGCGGGCAGCACCACGCTGAACGGGAACCCGGTGGCGGACGGTCCGGGGGGCACGTCGCCGCTGGCGGCGGCGATCGCCCTGTACGCGCCCGAGGACCCGACCCCCGGCGCGATGCGCGCCGACGCCTCGGCGACGACGGCCAACGTGGCCACGATCGTGTTCGATGTCGTGGTGGATCCGGGCGTGCCGGATGGGACGGTGATCTCGAACCAGGCCTTCGTCAGCGCGGTCTCCGGCGGCGTGTCGGACCAGCCCTCGGACGACCCGACCACGGCGCTGCCCGACGATCCGACCCGCGACGTGGTCGGCAACTCGCCGCTGCTGTTCGCGCCCAAGACGGTGGTCGACGTGAACGGCGGCCCCACCGTGGAGCCGGGCGACGTGCTCCACTACACGATCACGATCTTCAACGACGGCGCCGTGGCGGCGACGGGCGTCACGCTCACCGACGTCCTGCCGGCGAACACGTCCTACGTCGCCGGCACCACCACCCTGAACACGATCGCCGTCCCCGATGGCGGCGGCTACCCGCTCGCGGCCGGCATTCCGATCAGCTCCTCGGACCTCACGCCCCCGCTGCCGGGCCCCGGCGGCGGCACGCTCACGCCCGGCGAGAGCGCCGTGCTCGAGTTCGACCTCCGGGTGAATCTCGGGGTCTCAGCGGGAACCATCATCAGCAACCAGGCCACCGTGAACAGCGTCGAGGTGCCGACCCTGCTCACCGACGGCGACGGCAATCCCGCCACGGGCCCGGAGCCGACCCAGGTGGTCGTGGGCGACGGACAGCAGCTCGCGATCACCAAGCAGGTGGCGGTGGTCGGCGGCGGCGCGGCGCTTCCGGGCAGCCAGCTCGAGTACGTGGTGCGCGTGACGAACATCGCCGCGGTCGACGCGCTCGGCGTGGTGATCAGCGACGATCTCGACACGGTGACCCCTGGCTATCTCTCCTACGTTCTCGGCACGGCGACGATGAACGGAGCGGCCACCGGGATCACGGTCGCAGGCTCCCTGATCACGGCCGACTACTCGGGCTCCTACGGACCGCTCCAGTCGGGCCAGTCGATCGTGCTGCGCTTCCGGGCGACGATCACGACCACCCCAGCTCCGCCGCTGGGCACGACCATCACCAACCAGGCCACGGTCACCTGGAACACCACCCAGACCGCGTCGGCCAGCGTCTCGATCGCCGTGGGGGGCATGCCGGGCGTCGGCATGTTGAACGGGTTCCTCTGGCACGACGCCGACTTCGACGACGTCTTCGACGGCGGCGAGCGGGCCCTCGCGGGCTGGACGGTCCAGCTGCTGCGCAACGGCCAGCCGCTGCAGACCGTGCAGAGCGACGCGAACGGCGCCTACAGCATGGGCGGCCTGCCCCCGAACGACCTCACGGGCGACGCCTACGCGCTCCGCTTCTCTGCTCCGGGCGCCGGCGCCAACACCGCGGCCCTCGGCCGGGCCAGCTCCGTCTTCACGAACGGGCTGCAGCAGATCACCAACATCGCGGTGCCGGCGGGCAGCAACCTCCAGGACCTGAACCTTCCGATCGACCCGAACGGCTCCGTCTACGACTCCCTCCAGCGCACGCCGGTGGCCGGGGCGGCCCTCACCCTGGTGAGCGCGGCCACGGGCACGGCGCTGCCC
Source organism: uncultured Spirochaetales bacterium (assembly GCA_964653555.1). Lineage (GTDB taxonomy): Bacteria > Myxococcota_A > UBA9160 > UBA9160 > SMWR01 > JAHEJV01. The sequence goes on from CAZZFT010000022.1 coordinate 23,177, forward strand.
ACCTCGTGCTTCGACGACCCGGTCCAGCAGGGTCAGGTCACGCGGGCCGACGGCTTCTACAAGTTCGACCTGAGCTTCAACGCCGCCTGCCCGAGCGGCGCCGACTACCGGATCGAGGTGGTGGCGCCCGGCGGACTGGCCGGAGGCGTCTCCCAGCTGATCCCGCCCAGCTCGGACGCCTCCACCCCGCCCTTCTCGGTGCCGGCGTGCCCCGTCACCGCCGCGGACGCGATCCCGGGCACCACCGATTACTGCGAGGTGCAGCCCTCGGAGCTGCCGCCGCCGCCCTCCGTGCGTCCGCGCACGGCGGGCACCGCCTACTACCTGCATCTGACGCTGGACGACAGCCAGCCCCCGGGCTCGAGCCAGATCTTCAACAACCACATCGCGCTCGACCCGGTCTTCAACGGCATCGTCGCGATCACCAAGACCGCCGCGTCGCTGAACGTCTCCCGCGGCGAGCTCGTGCCCTACGAGATCACCTTCACCAACTCCCTGGCGACGCCGATCCCGGACCTGACGATCGTGGACACCTTCCCCCCCGGTTTCCACTACGTGGAGGGGTCCGCGCGCGTCAACGGTGTTCCCTTGGAGCCGACGCAGGCCGGGCCGCAGCTGATCTGGACCGACGTGGGCGTCGACGGGGCCAGCACGAGCCGCATCGGTCTGCTGCTCGCCGTCGGCGCGGGCGTCAGCGAGGGCGAGTTCACCAATCGCGCCCAGGCCGTCTCCAGCCTCACCGGCGAGTCGCTCTCGGGCGTGGCCGAGGCGACGGTCCGCGTCGTCCCCGACCCCACCTTCGACTGCACGGACGTGCTCGGCAAGGTCTTCGACGACGCCAACCGCAACGAGATCCAGGACCAGGGCGAGAAGGGCCTCCAGGGCGTGCGCGTGGTGACCGCCCGCGGCCTCGTCGCGACCACCGATCGCTACGGCCGCTTCCACATCACCTGCGCGGTCGTCCCGCGCGAGGACCGCGGCAGCAACTTCGTGCTGAAGCTCGACGACCGCACCCTGCCCACCGGCTACCGGATGACCACGCGGCAGGTCCAGGTGCAGCGCGCCACGCGCGGCAAGGCCCTGAGCTTCGAGTTCGGCGCGGCGATCCACCGGGTGGTCGGCCTCGATATGGCCGACGCGGTGTTCGAGCCGGGCACCGCCGAAATGCGCGCGCAGTGGCAGCCGCGCCTGGCCATGCTGATCGAGGAGCTCGCGAAGGAGCCCGCGATCCTGCGCCTGTCCTACGTGGCCGACGTCGAGGACGAGGGCCTGGTCGATCAGCGCCTGGAGGCGGTCAAGAAGGCGATCGAGGCCGCCTGGAAGGAGAAGGGCGACTACGAGCTGACGATCGAGACCGAGGTGTTCTGGCGCCGGGGCGGACCGCTCGAGACGCCCGTCCCGCCGCCGGCCGCCGCCTCCCAGGAGGCGCAGCTGCCCTCGGTCGACGCGGGTCCGCCCGGGGTCGTGGAGGTCCCGCCGGGCGCGGCCGTCGAGCGGCACCTGCCGATCGAGGGACCGATGTCCACCTGGTCCCAGGACCCGGCGCTGCTGGAGCGCGAGTCCGGCGATCGGCTGGAGAAGCGGGAGGTCGCCGGCGAGCAGGCGAAGACCGTGAAGCTCACGAACGTGGTACCGCCGATCCACTTCGCGTCGGGCGTCGCCGACATCCCGCCGAGCACGATCGAGCGGCTGCGCGACGTGCTCGAGAGCATGCGGCACCTGCCCAACGTCCGTCTGCACCTCGTGGGCCACGCCGACGACCAGCCGCTCTCGGAGGACCTCTCCGGCATCTACGGCGACAACGCGGGCCTCTCCCGGGAGCGCGCCGGCGAGGTCGCGGAGTTCCTCCAGTCGGCGCTGGCACTGCCGCCCGAGGCGATCTCCTTCGACTGGGCCGGCGACAGCCAGCCGATCGCCTCCAACGCCACGCCCGAGGGCCGCGCGCGCAACCGGCGCGTGGAGGTCGAGGTCTGGTACGACGAGATGGAGCCGACGCTCGCCCTCGAGGACGTGGTCGTCCCCCAGGAGATCAAGCGGCTCAAGGTCTGCCGCACCGAGACCGTGTGCCAGCTGCGCTACCGCGAGGGCAGCGCGCGGCGCATGCGGGTGAAGAACCTGATCGCCCCGCTCCACCTCGACGACGAGACCACGCAGGTTCCCGAGACGTTCATCCGCCAGGTCGCCCAGGCCCTCGACAACCTGAGCGACGAGCAGAACGTCACCGTGAAGTTCATCGGCTACACCGACGACCAGCCGCTGACCGGGCGGGCCGAGCGCATCTACGGGACCCCGCTGGCGCTCTCGAAGGCGCGCGCCCGCCGCGTGGCCCTGGCGGTCCAGGACGCGCTGCGGCTCCCGACGCGCGCGGTTGCCAGCGACGGCCGGGGCACAGCGCGACCGGTGGCCTCGAACGAGACCGAGCGGGGCCGCGCGCTGAACCGCCGCATCGAGGTGGAGTTCTGGCACGACGATCCGCTCCAGGAGCTGCCCGACGAGCCGCAGGTGTGCCCCGACGCCGCCGGCGCCGAGCTGGTGACGAAGGTCTACGACCCGCCCTGGGGCCCGATCCGGCCGCTCCAGATCGAGGAGGGTCAGGCCCAGATCCCGCCGGGCTACGCCGACGACCTGCGCCGCGCCATGGACGAGCTGGCCGGGAAGACGAACGTGCGGCTGCGCTTCGTCGGCTACACGAACAACGAGCGCCTCGAGCGCCGCACGGCGCTGGTCTACGGCGACGATATCGGCCTCTCGACTGCGCGTGCGCGCCGCGCGATGGAGCAGATCCAGGAAGAGCTGTCGCTCTCGGACGAGCAGGTGGAGCACGAGGGCCACGGCTACGTCCAGTCGGACGACGTGGTGAACGCGGGCTTCATCCAGGGCGACACGTCGTACGTGGTCGTCCAGGTGGTGTACGACGAGCTCGCCGTGCTGGACGACTACGAGGGCGTCGAGATCACCCCGATCACCCGGGAGCTGCGCCCCCAGGACCCGCTCGCGCTGAACCTGATGCGCATCACCGTGGACGGCGAGCCGGTCGACGATCCCGGCCGCAGCCTGGAGGACATCCAGCGCTGCACCGACGTCGCGCTCGATCACGCCGACATCCAGTTCCGCTTCGACGACCTCCAGTCGACGCCGCGCCTGTCCGTGTCCTCGGACCCGATCGCCGTCTCCGTCCCGCCGGGCGGCGACGGCACCGCCACCGGCACGGTCCGCTTCCGGATGTACTCGAACTACGCCTCCTTCCTCGACCGGTCGGAGGTGCGGATCTTCGAGCAGGAGCAGTCGCTCCAGGACGAGCCGGTGGCCGTGGCCGAGGTGGGCTCGGACGGCACGGCCGAGTGGACGCCCGAGGCGAAGTGGTTCCAGGGCCCGGTGCGCCCGCTGAAGTTCGTGCTGCGCGCCTACGACGAGGCGGGGCACTTCGACGAGACCGCGCCCCAGTCCCTGTGGATGGTGTACGGCCGCGCGCCGGCGACGGCCGCGAGCGAGGCCGCGGACGGGGCGACGGCGACGGCGGGGGCGTCGCAGGGAGACCCGCTGCTGGCCGGATACGGCGACGTCGGGCCGCTGGCCCGGAACATCCCGCTCGGCAACGTCGGCAGCGTCCAGGTCCACGGCACCGGGATTCCGCCCGAGCACGCGGTGTGGGTGGCCGGATCTCCGGTCCCCGTGGACGCGGACGGGAACTTCGTGGCCGAGGTGCTGCTGCCGACCGGCATGCACTCGGTCGAGGTGGCGGTGCTCGATCCGGAGGGCAACGGCGAGCTGTTCCTGCGCGACCTCGAGTTCCAGCGCAACGACTGGTTCTACGTGGGCATCGCCGACGTCACCCTGTCGACGGACGTCCAGGGCGACGTCCCGAACGCACTCGTCGGGCACGACGCCCCCTACGATCCCAACTCCTTCGCGGACGCCCGGCTGGCGTTCTACGTGAATGGCAAGTTCGGCGAGGACTGGGGTCTGGTGGCGAGCGCGGACACGCGCGAGGAGCCGGTGGAGGACCTGTTCTCCAACTTCCTCGACAAGTCGCCCGATTCGCTCTTCCGCCGCATCGACCCCGACTACTACTATCCGACCTTCGGCGACGACGGCACCGTCGACGAGACGGCGCCGACCAGCGGCAAGTTCTACGTGAAGCTGACCCAGGCCGAGAACCACGCGCTTTGGGGCAACTTCAAGGTCGGCTACCTGGACAACGAGCTCGCCCACGTCGATCGCGGGCTCTACGGCGGCAATCTCCACTACCAGTCGGAGGCGACGACCGAATACGGGGAGCAGCGCTTCGCCGTCGACGGGTTCGCCGCGGACCCGGGCACCGTGCCGAGCCGCGAGGAGTTCCGCGGCACCGGCGGCTCCCTCTACTACCTCCGGCACCAGGACATCCTGCTCGGCTCGGAACGCCTGCGGATCGAGGTGCGCGACAAGGCCTCGGGCATCGTCACCGGCGTGGTCCAGCTCCAGCCGACCCTCGACTACGACATCGACTACCTCCAGGGCCGGATCCTGCTGACCGAGCCGCTGTCCGCCACCGTGGGCGACGACCTGCTCGTGCGCAACCAGGGGCTCTCGGGCAACGAGGCGTTCCTGGTCGCCCAGTACGAGTACACCCCCGGCTTCGACGACTTCAACGCCTGGGCGACGGGCGGCCAGGGCCACGCCTGGATCACCGACTGGCTCAAGGTCGGCCTCGTGGCCAACCACAACCAGGAAGGCGGGACCCAGAGCAACAGCACCCTGTACGCCGGTGACGTGACGCTGCGGGCGAGCACCGACTCCTGGATCAAGCTGCAGGCCGCGCGCAGCGAGGGGCTGGTCTCCACGTCGCTGCTCTCCGACGACGGGGGCTTCCGCTTCTTCGGCGCCGGAGCGACCGCCCTCACCGAGGCCGACGCCAATGCCTACCGGGCGGACGTCAGCGTCGGCGTATCCGACTTCCTCGAGGGCGTGCCCGGGCGCGTGAGCGTGTACGGCCAGCTGCTCGAGGGCGGCTACTCGGCCCCGGGCATGAACGCGCTCACCGATACCCAGATCTACGGCGGCCAGCTCGCGGTGCCCGTGACCGAATCCCTGGATCTGGTGGCGAAGGCGGACGTGCGCGACGAGAAGGACGCCCTCGCGACCCGGACCAGCGAGGTCGACGTCACCTACCACCTCACCGACAACTGGAGTCTCGGCACGGGCGTCCGCAACGAGCACCGGGAGGACGACTCCCCGATCGTCCCGATCACCCAGGAGGAGGGCGATCGCACCGACGTCGTGGCCCAGGTGGCCTTCGACGCGAACGGCCGCTGGCGCAGCTACGTCTTCGGACAGGGAACGGTGGAGAAGACCGGAGACCGGGAGAGCAACAACCGAGGCGGCGTCGGCGGCGCCTATCGCATCACCGACCGCCTCGCCCTCGAGGGCGAGGCCTCCTACGGCAACCTCGGACCGGCCGTCAAGCTCGGCACCACCTTCCAGCAGACCGAGAACATCCAGCACTACCTGAGCTACGCCTACGACAACGAGCGCGGCTACAGCGGCCTGAGCGAGCGCAAGGGCAACCTGATCTCGGGAACGCGGGCGCGCCTCTCGGACAGCTCGAGCGTCTACCTCGAGGACCGCTACCAGCACGGCGACGCGGGCACCGGTCTGTCCCGCGCGCTGGGCATCAACCTGGCGCCGACGGAGCGCTGGAGCCTCAGCGCCAACTGGGAGCTCGGCACGCTGGTCGACGGGCAGACCAACGCCGAGACCAAGCGCCGCGCCGGCGGCGCCCGCGTCGGCTACGCGATCGAGGACTTCCAGGCCTCGATCGGCGTCGAGTACCGCCACGACGAGAACGAGCAGCTGGACGGGACGTGGACCGACCGCACGACCTGGCTGTTCCGGAACAGCCTCCGCTACCAGATGACGCCGAGCAGCCGCCTGATCGGCAAGTTCAACCACTCCTTCAGCGACAGCTCACAGGGGCAGTTCTACGACGGCGGCTTCACCGAGGCGGTGCTAGGCTACGCGTTCCGCCCGGTGGAGAACGATCGCCTCCATACCCTGATCAAGTACACCTACTTCTACAACGTCCCGACGACGGACCAGGTCACCCTGCTCGACACCCCGGTCGATTTCATCCAGAAGAGCCACATCGCGGCCGTCGACGTCACCTACGACCTGAGCCGCTTCTTCTCGATCGGTGGAAAGTACGCCTACCGCCTGGGGCAGGTGAGCATCGACCGCCAGAACCCGGACTTCTTCGACAACAACGCCCACCTCTACATCCTGCGCGGCGACTGGCGCTTCGCGAAGAACTGGGAGGGGACGGTGGAGGGTCGGATGCTCCATCTGCCGGACCTCGACGAGCGGAAGACCGGCGCCCTGTTCACCGTCTACCGCTACCTGGGCGACAACCTCAAGGTGGGCGTCGGCTACAACTTCACCGACTTCTCGGACGACCTGACGGACCTGAGCTACGACCACCAGGGCGTGTTCTTCAACCTGGTCGGCACGCTCTGATTTCGGCCCCGGAGCGTCGGATCAGCCCGCCGCCGGGTCGCGCCGGTCCTTCGCGAGCAGGCGCTGGATCTCCATCTCGAAGCTCTGCCGGCTGCCACTGACGCCGAGCGCCGCCCATATCGGAGCCAGACGGCGCACGCGCACCTCGAGCGAGTCCCGGTAGTACTGCTCGTCCAGGTAGCCCTGCTGGTACTGGTAGAACATGTTGTCCCAGTGGGTCTGCTGGGCGATCTGCCACAGGCGGAAGCGGGCGCGATCGTCGGGGCTCAGGCGGTCGAGCGAGCTCACGTCCTCGGGATAGCCGTGATCGGTGAGCTTGGCGAGGATGGGAGCGATGTACTGGGAGTCGGCGGCGTGCACCAGCATGTCCTGGAGGGCGTCGGCGCGCATCTGGTAGGTCTGAGCGAGCGCTAGCCTCCGGTTCTCGCGCATCGCCTGGTTGCTCTGGCGGATCTGCACGGCGAGGTAGATCAGGGTGATGACGACCGCGATCGCGCCGACGAAGTCGCCTAGCGCTCCGAGCTCCATCAACGTCATGCCGGATCCTCGAACGAGCGGCCCCCCGTGTGGATCGCCATGTTCCCTCCTCTCTTCGGGATGCGCGACGGCCCTGGACGAACGTGCCGGCATCGTAGCGCGAGGCAGCGGTCCGATTCCGACGCGCAGCCGGAAACGGCTCGTCACGGCGGACCCGCTTCGCCACCGGTCGCCGGATCGCCTCTCCCGCGCTAGATCCTCTCCCGCGTCATGACGTCGAGCCTACTCCTCGCGGCCGTCGCCCTTGTTCTGGCGGCCTACCTGGCCTTCTCGCCGAGGGTGGCCGCCAGCACGGACTGGAAGGCCACCGTCGCTCCCCTGGCCTCGATCATGGGCAGCGGGTTCCTGATCTCGGCGCCCATGCTCGCCGGCGCCGTCGGGAACGGGGCGATCCTGTCGATGGCGGGACTGCTCGCGCTCGCCTATCTCGCGGGAGACGCGATCCGCTTCAACATACGCCGCTTCGAGCCGATCGAGCACGACGGCCTCGGCCCGGCCCAGGATCTCGCCTTCGCCTCGCGCATCGCGCTCTCGGGCTCCTACTTCATCTCCGTCTGCTACTACCTGCAGCTGCTCGCCGCCTTCGTCCTCGAACCGCTCGGAATCCGCGACCTCGCCGCCGCCCACGGCCTCGCCACGGCGCTGCTCATGCTGATCGGCGGCGTCGGCCTCTGGCGCGGGCTCGCCGAGCTGGAGAAGGTCGAGCGCTTCGCGGTGGGCCTGAACCTGGGTGTGATCGCCGCGCTGCTGGTCGGGCTCTTCGCCTACAACGCGCGCCTGCTGTGGACCGGCGAGTGGGCGCTTCCGCATCTCTCCACGAAGGTGGGCTTCGGCGACCTGCGCGTCGTGCTGGGACTGCTGATCGTGGTGCAGGGGTTCGAGATCTCGCGCTATCTGGGCGACGAGCACTCGGCCGAGCAGCGCGTCCGGACCATGCGCAACGCCCAGTGGATCGCGGCCGCGATCTACCTGGTCTTCATCGCGCTGGCCACGGTCCTGTTCCGTGGCGGTCTCGGCTCCGACGTGACCGCGATCGTCGAGATGACCCGGCCGGTCGCCTCGGTGCTGCCACCGCTGCTGGCGATCGCCGCCGTCGGCAGCCAGTTCAGCGCCGCCACCGCCGACTACGCCGGCGTCGGAGGACTGCTCGAGGACCTGAGCGAGCGCCGGCTCTCGGCGCGCTTTGCCTATGCACTGGTCCTCGTCGTCACGGTCGCGCTCACCTGGGAGACCGACGTCAAACAGATCATCGCCTACGCCTCGCGCGCCTTCGCGCTCTACTACGCGCTCCAGGCGGCGGTCGCGTTCGCCGTCGTCTGGCAGACGGACGATGTCCCGTGGCGCCCGCTCCGGCTGGCCGAGTTCGCCTCCGTCACCGCAGCGTGTCTGGTCGTGTTCCTGCTCGGGCTCCCCGCCGAATGAGCGCTGCCCGACCCCGATCGGTGGTAGGATGCGCGGGAACGACTGAGCAGGAGGAGGTGGCGCAGGACGAGCCCGGACTCCAGCGCTACGGGATGCACTTCCGCGTGGCCTGGGACGTGCTGTCGCGCTGGCGCTGAGCCGCAAATCCCCGGGACGCGCCGACGGAGGTCGCCGCGGCGCCGGGCGTCGTCGGAGTTCTTCCACCAGGGCGGCGCGCTTCGACTGCGGCTTCGAACTGGACGTCACGACGTGCTCCTCCGCGATCCCCGCAACGGCCTCCCGCGGCGCGACCTTGCGCGCGGGTTGCGGCCTCGTTGCCGTGACTCGCGACACCGCGAAACGTCGCCCCAGCGCCGATCCTCTGTCCGCGCGGGAGCGATCGCGGCGCCCGCGATGCAGGGGGATTCGATCATGCGATCAGATGCAAAGCCTTGGGCCGCCCTGGCGGCCGCGCTCCTGTTGAGTGCGGGCGGTGCGATCGGCTGCCAGTCCACCGCCGAGGGGTGGCCCGTGGCCGACGATTCGGAGTGGCGCGAGGGAGGACCGAACGCCTCGGAGACGCCGTCGCCGGATCCGTCCGGATCCGCTCTCGGTCTCGAGACGGTCTACTTCGACTTCGACGCCTGGAGCCTCGGCGCGCAGACGCGCGAGCGCCTGAAGGCCAACGCGAAGGCCATCGCGGCCCATCCCCAGTGGGGCCGTGTGACCGTGGAGGGACACTGCGACGTGCGCGGCAGCGAGGAGTACAACCTGCTGCTCGGCCAGCGCCGCGCCGACGAGGTAGTGGGCTACCTGGGAGACCTCGGCGTTCCGGCCTCGCGCCTCGCCACGGTGAGCTTCGGCGAGGCCCGACCCGCGGTGGTCGGCTACGACGAGACGGCCTTCCGCTGGAACCGGCGCACGGTGTTCCGCACGGAGGAGCGCACCGCGGCGGCCGACTGATCCGCGATCTGCCGCGGTCCCGTCACGCTCATCGCCGCAGTCCGCGAGCCAGGGCTCCCATCATCTCGGCGGCGGAGCGGCGTGAGACGGCTGCGGTCGTGACGAGTGACGAGCCGTGGAAGGTGCCCGGGTACTGGTGCAGCTCGACGGAGACGCCGGCCTGCAGCAGGCGCAGCGCGTACTCGATGCCCTCGTCGCGCAGCGGGTCGAACTCCATCGTCGAGACGTAGGCCGGCGGAAGGCCGGAGAGGTCCGCGGCGATCACGGGCGAGGCGTAGGGCGACACCTCGCCGGGCTCCTCTCCCAGGTAGCAGCGCCAGCTCATGACCGCGTTGGGCCGGTTCCACATCGGTGTGTCGGTGAACTGCGTCATGGAGGGCGTCGCGAGTCGATGGTCGAGCTCGGGGATGCCGAGCACCTGGTAGCAGAGCGCGGGGCCGCCGCGGTCGCGAGCGAGCAGCGCGAGGCCCGCGGCGAGGCCGCCGCCGGCGCTCTGGCCCATCACCGCGATGCGTGCGGCGTCGACGCCCAGGCTCTCGGCCCGGGAGGCGAACCACACCAGCGCCGCATGGCAGTCCTCGATCCCGGCAGGAAAGGGATGCTCGGGGGCGAGGCGGTACTCGACCGACACCACGACCGCGTCGGCGGCATCGGCCGCGGCCATCGCACCCTGGTGCTCGAACTCGACCGAGCCGAAGCAGAAGCCGCCGCCGTGGATGTAGAGGACGCCGGGCCGTGTCCGCGCGTCGCCGACCGGCGTGTAGACGCGCACCGGGAGCTCCGGAGCGTCTTCGGGCCCTGGGATCACGCGGTCCTCGAAACGCACCCGGTCTTCGCCGATCCCGCCGCCGGAGGGGAGGCTCGCGATCATCTCCCCCATTGCGCGCCGGGCGGCGGGCAGGTCGGTCCAGTCGCTGCCCAGCGGGAGCAGCGGGATGACCGGAGCGAGCTCGGGATCGTAGGCGCGTTCGGTCACGGAGCTCCTCCCTCGACACACGGGCGCGGCGAGGGATGGTACCGGCTCTCGCGCGGCGGGCCTGGGCCTGGCGGCGTCAGCTCGCTCCGTTGCCGCGGAGGACGGCCGGAATCGTGCGCAGCAGCAGCGACACGTCGCGCGCCAGCGACCAGTTCTCGATGTAGTCGACGTCGAGGCGCACCCATTCCGTGAAGCCGATCCGGTTGCGTCCCGAGACCTGCCACTCGCAGGTGAGTCCCGGGCGGACGCGCAGCCGCTTGCGCTCGAAGGGACCGTACTGCGCCACCTCGCTCGGAAGCGGCGGCCGCGGGCCCACCAGGCTCATCTCGCCGGTGAGGACGTTCCACAGCTGGGGCAGCTCGTCGATGCTGTAGCGGCGCAGGATCCGACCGACGCGCGTGACGCGCGGATCTCCCTCGACCTTGAAGACCGGGCCGTCCATGAAGTTCTGGTCGAGCAGCTCAGACTTCCGCGCCTCCGCGTCGACGTCCATCGTGCGCAGCTTCCACAGCGAGAACAGCCGGCCGTTCCGACCACAGCGCGCCTGACGGAAGAACACCGGACCACGGGAATCGAGGCGGATCGCGACGGCGGACGCCGCGATGATCGGCGCGCTGGCCACCAGGCCCAGCGCCGCACCGACGACGTCGATCGCGCGCTTCACCCGCCGGGCCAGCGGCGAGCGGGGCGCGCGCGGCACGAGGGGCCGCAGCCGTCGCGGCGCCTCGAGGGGCAGCGCCAGGGTCCGCCAGGAAGGGGCCGCGACGGACAGCGGACGCGAGAGCGGGGCGACGGCGGGGGCGTTCACGCCGACGTGCGACAGGGATCCAACCCCATTTCCGACGGGTCCGAGACCCCGCTCCCTGGCAATCCCGACGGTCTGCGCCTCTCGAATCCCGTCCATTGACGATCCCTCATTCCGGCGTTCCCCCCTGTTCGCCGGGGGGTAGGTGTCAGTGGGTGCGCAATGGGTTTCCGCGAATTCCACCGGCGCGGACGATCGGTGCCGGTCGCGGCCATCCCGGGCGCGGGAATCCGCTCGGCGCGGAGCGGCGCCACCGTCCGAACCTCCGGATATCACTCGGAAAGTTCTTCCGAGGGCGGCGGAGAGGGGCGCGTTAGCGGAAGGCGACCCGGTCGCGCTCGGCCGAGACCTCGACCACCTCCTCGCGGACCCGACCGTCGGCCATTGCCAAGCGGAAGCGGTGGGGACCCGGCTCCAGGGAGACCGTGAGAGGAGTCGAGCCGACGGGCTCCCCGTCCACCTCGACCTGGGACCAGGGGTGCGAGTTCACGTGGATCGGAATCCGCCCGCTCTTCGCCGCCGGCGCGCGGCTCGCATCGGCGGCAGATCCCGGAGCCTCGGGCGGCGGCGCCGCGACGTCGGACGCCTGGATGGCGGTCGCGACCGTCTCCGAACGCTGCCCCGGCGACCCCGGGCCGGGCGCGGTGCGCTCGATCCACATGCCCAGCGCCGCAGCGCCCGCCGCGAACCCGAGCGCAGCCCACGGCCACAGCGAGCGCCCGTCGCGCCGCGGCGGGTGGACCCCGTCGAGGGCCCGGCGAAGCGATCGGGAGGCCCCGACGACCTCCGACCGCGCCTGGGCTCCGAAGCGGGCGAGGACGACGCCGCCCCGGGCTGCCACGCCCCGAGCCCGGCTCCTGGTGCGCGACGCCGCGACCCGACCTGCGGAGTGCACCCGGACCAGGGCGACCTCCGCGCGCCGACCGGCCGCAGCGCCCAGCGAGCTCGCCGCGCCCGCGATCCAGCCCCGTCCGGCGCGGGCCGCCCCGCCAGCGCGTGCCCGCACCGCACCGAGGACCTGCCTCGCGCGGGCGCCCGCGTACCGAACGAGGGCTGCGGAAGAGCCGGTCAGACGCCGCAGCGCATCGCGTGCGGAGCGCAGCTCCCGAGCGAAGACTCCCTCCCGCGCCGCAGAAGGCTGCCGGGCCGCGTCTGCGGCCGAGGGCGCATCGGGAACCTCGAGACGCTCGAGCTGTGCGGCGAGGAGCTTGCGCACCCGCCTGGGATTCCCTTCGCACGCGCCCACCAACCGCTCGACGTCGACGGCCGCGCGCAGCGCGCAGGGGGACACCGCGGCGTCGGACGCGATCCGGTCGAGCAGCCGTTCGACGTCGCTGGAAGACCAGCTGTCGGCGATCCGGATCCGGCGCAGCGACTCCACCGCGACCCCGGGCACCGCGTCGAGGGTATGGGAGTCCCAGCCCGCCACGACGACGCGCGCGTCGGCGCAGGACGCCGCCACCAGCGCGAACAGCTCGGCGAGCGTCGCCGGCGGCATCGCCTGCACCTCGTCCACGAGCAGCAGCGCGCGCTTGCCGCCCAGGGTCCGCGCCCGCAGCAGCTGGACCAGCGCAGCCCTGGGGTTGGAGGGCATTGAACGCCGCATCGTGGAGACGATCCAGGCCGCGAGGTCGTCGGGCTCGACGTCGGCGAAGGGGACGAAGAGCGGCGCGTAGCCGGGCGGCGGGGCGTCCCAGAGCGAGCGCAGCAGGAGGGTCTTCCCGTGTCCCGGAGGCCCCCAGAGCAGGATCGCCTCGGCGCCCTCTCGCAGCGCGGCTTCCACCGCCTCCCGCGCGCGCACGCCGCCGGGAGTCTCGATGCCGTGCGCGGGATCGGGGCGGTCGCCGAGCCACGCTTCCACCGCGGGCAGCTGGCCTATCTTGGACATCGCGCCAGCCTCGTGTCGCGTCCGACAGGCGAGCCGCCGATGGCGCCCCGCGACGGCCCACCAGCTCTTCCTCCCGATGCACCCATGTCACGCCACCGCACCCGGATCGACATCCTCGGCCTCTGCTCGCTCGCGCTCGCGATTCTACTTCAGGGTGGCTGCGCGGGTGTGCGCAGCGTCTCCACCCTGGCGCCCCCCGCGACCCACGTGGTGCAGCCGGGCGAGACGCTGGCCTGGGTCGCTCAGGGCTACGGAGTGGACGTCGGTCGACTCGCGCGGGCGAACCACCTGCGCGACGTCGATCGGATCGAGGTGGGTACACGCCTGCTGATCCCCGACGGTGGGCGCATCGTCCACCGCGTGGGGACCGACGAGAGCCTCGACCAGATCGCTGCCCGCTACGGCGTCAGCGCCACGGCGATCGCCCGGGAGAACCGACTCCGCGATCCCCACCGGCTCCAGGTGGGACGCCCCCTGGTGTTGCCCGTGGACGCGCGGCTTCCCCCACCGCCTCCGGCGGCCACGACCGACGAAGCCGTGATCGCGCGCGGTCGCGCGTTGATCGGGCGGGCGGAGCAGCACTACTTCGCGGCTCGCTTCGAGAGCGCCAAACGGGACGCTCGGCAGGCGGAGAGCCTGCTCGCCGGCCGACCGGATGGCGCTGAGCTGCGCGCGCGCGCCCTGTTCGTGCTCGCGAGCGCGCAGGCGGGGCTCGGCGAGGAGCGGGAGGCGGAACGGACCTTTGCCGCGGTGCGCGCAGCCGACCCGCGCTTCGAGCCGCCCCGCGGCTGGCTGTCTCCCCGTCTCGAAGAGCTCTACCGCGGCGTCCCAAATGAGCCGCGGTGAGGCCGTCGCGCGCGTCAGTGTGAGCCGGCCAGCTTCTCCAGCGCGCGCCGCGCGAGGTCGGCCACGTGGGGATCCGCGTCCTTGGCGGCGTTCTGGAGCGCCTCCCGGAAGTAGCCGGGGTCGACGCGCACCATCGCGTGGACCGCGTAGAAGCGCTCGAGCGCCTCGCCCGAACGCTGCGCCGCCACCAGCTCGCGCGCGATGTAGAGGCGCTTGTCCTCGGACTTGGTGTCGCGGAACGCGTTGGCCAGCCGCTCGTAGCGGCCGCGCGAGGGATCGACCGGCGGAGCCGTCTCGACCGACGACTCGCGCGCACCACCCGTCACTACCATGCGTCGCAGCTCCTCCACCTTCGAGGTCCTGGGAGCCGGAGCCGGCGGGGCCGTCGCCACCGGAGGCGTCGGCGCCTTGCGGGGCTCGGACCGGACCGGCGCCACCTCCGGAGCCGCGGCGACCGGAGGCCTCGCGGGAGTCGGAGCCTGGCGCGGCGGGCCGACGATGGGCTCGGCCGGCGCGGAGCCGCGGGACCCTGGCTGGTCGAGCGAATCGTCCTCGCCCCGTACACCCCGCGACGCGCCGCGCTTCGCTGCGCGCGGCCCCCTCGGCACCGGCCGCCGGACGAGCCGGAGCTTCTCCAGCCCGCCCAGGTCGAGCTTCTGGACGCTCTGCTGCACCTTCTCGTGGATCGTGCCCGCCTCGCGCTCCGCCTCTTCCAGCATCCTCCCGATCGAGCTGGGCAGGGAGTGCGAGGAGCAGAGCAGGCGCACGGTGATGGGCGCGTCCTCGGCGTCCAGGCGGTAGAGCCCGAGATAGATCGCCGCTCCCCCCGTCTCGTGCTTCAGCTGCTGCGCCATCTCCTCGTAGAGCGAGAACGGACTCTCGGCGAGAGCGCGTCCGGGAGCCTCGATCACCACGCCGAGGTAGGAGACGTCCGAGAGGCTCGAGCCGGCCGGCATCATCGGATTCTCGGTCAGTGCCGCTCGCACGCTCTCCAGCACGTCGTTCGCGTCGAGCCGCGCCAGGCGGCTCGCTGCGTAGCTGATCACGCCGCCCGAGAGCAGGAGCGTGCGGAAGTCCTCGCCGTCCAGGCTGCGGATCGCGTGCGCTCCTTCGCGGTCGTTGAGCCGATTGAACACGTCGAGGGGATCGACGATCTCGCGGTTGATCGTCTCGAAGTAGGTGTCGATCGACGCGTCGTGGTAGCGGCGCGCCAGACGGGCGTTGTCGAACAGCGCCCAGCCGTAGGAGGGCGTCTGCGCGAGATCGCTGACGCCGCGCAGCGCGTTCACCTTCGCGATGCCGCTCTCGTAGCTGTGGGGCAGCGAGGTCAGGATCACCAACGGGAGAGAGAGGCCCTCGAGCAACGAGTTGAGATCCGCGATGCAGGAGCCGGTTCCACCCCCGAGCCCGGCGGTGAGCACGACGACGTCGGCTCCGCGGACGTGCTGCTCGACCGCCGCGCGGATCGTGTCCGCGTGAGCCGCGATGCACTCCCGACCGTAGGTGATGTCGCTACCGGCTCCGTCGAAGCCCTCGAGGCCGATGTAGATGCGCTGGGAGGCCGGCAGCGCGATCCGACCCTCGCCGAGCGAGCTGAGGTCCGTCTGCGCGGTGTTGAAGGCGAGGGCGCGGTAACCGCGGCGCTGGAACTCGGCGGCGATGTTGCCGCCCGCCTGGCCGAGACCAATCGCGACGATCTCCAGGGAGCGATCGGCGGGTTTCATGGGGGGGGCTCCTGTGCGTTGCGTGGAGCTCGCGCGCGGCTTGCCGCTCGCGAGCCTAGGTCCGACTCTGGTGAGTGGCCGACGATCTGGGTTCGGTGTCGCTCGATTGCGCGTCGTCACTCGCGAGTGTGGGTGCCCAGAGCAGTGCTGCGGCAGCGGCGTGGAGCCGGGCCGGGTTGCCACCGGAGAGATCGCCCAGGCGGTCGAGAGCGGCCTCGAGACGCACGCGGCTGCACGCGTCCGCAGGAGCGCGGTCGAGCCGCGCGCGCACGTATCGGGCCAGTTCCGGCCCGCTCATCGCCCCGTCCAGCTCCACCTCCTCGATCGCGAGCCCGGCGCGGGCGAACCGCTGGGCGGGATCTCCGTCGGAGCGCACGAGAAGGACGCGCAGGGAGCCCCGTGCCTGCGACTGGAGCCGGACCAGGCACCCGAGCGAGCCGTCGGGGAGGTGCCCCGCGTCGTCGATCATCCACAGCATCGGCGGAAAGCACATGTCGGCGTCGCGCTGGATGCGAGCCAGCACGGCGCGCTCGGAGTCGGAGCCGCCGGGCTCGTTCAGCGCGGCCAGCAGCCACTGGCAGAGCTCGTCGGGCTCTAGCTTCGGATAGGGGACGTAGATGGACTGGAAGTCACCGTCGAGGCGGTGGGCGAGAACGTGGAGGAGCAGCGTCTTGCCGCTGCCCGCGGGTCCGTAGAGCGACAGGGCTCCGGCGCCCTCGCGAAGAGCGGACTCGAGCCGGACCAGCACCGACTCGGTGGCGGTGCGCGGCACGTAGGCCGCGGGATTGGCGGTGACGCCAAACGGGTCTATGGGAGGCTGCGGCTGGGGGGCCACGGTCACGGTAGACGAACTCCTCGTGGTCCGCGGACGAGGCTACTGGGTATGTAGCCGCCGAACGGCGTTCGTGGCTGAAGAGTGGCCCGCAATGGCGCTCGGGTGCCGCGGATTCCGTCGAATCCCTCTGGGGATCCCGCCGCCGCCGCTCAGCGCTTGGCCAGCGTCCGCTCGCGCATGGTGCGACGCAGCTCGACCGCCTGATCGGCGATCTCCTTCGGCATCTGGGACTCGACGACCGCCACTGGCAGGGCTCCGCCCAGCTCGACGTGGGCCTGGTACACGACGAGCGTCCCGCCGCGCCCGTCGGGCACGAGAGTCCAGGAGCCCCGGGAGCTCGGGATCCGCACGACTCCCGGCTCGGGCGCCGGACCCTCGCTCCGGGTGTCCCGCCAGCGCATGGTCAGGTATCCGGTCTGCGGATCGCGGGTCACCTCGGTCCGGATCACCACGTCGCGGTCGGAGACGAAGACGAAGGGGGCGTGGATGATGTCGTGGCTGAGCACCGTGCCGCGCTCGCGGCGCAGGATCCGGCGCTCGAAGCCCTCGGGATAGGTCGAGGGGTCCACCAGGTTGTGCTCGAGGGCGGCCATCACCTCCTCGGGCTCCGCCTCGAGCGCGATCTCCATCCGGTACTCGTCGTAGTCCGATCCGGGGCACGGGCGCGCGTACAGCGTGTGCGCGTGGCCCGGATCGTCGCTGCGGCTCTTCAGCTGCCAGCCCGCGGCCGCCAGCGTGGCCTGCGTCTGCGAGCGCGCGACGGCGGGCGCGACCACCAGCATCGCGCAGGCGAGGAGCCCCCCCAGACGGCGCGCGCGCGCGAGGGCTCCCGAGGTCATCGCAGCCCCGACCGCGGTGCGTGGGCTCGCGGCGCGACGGACTCGCACAGGAAGTCGGCCGCTTCGCGCATGCGCGGGCGGAGCGGGTAGTCCGGGAGGTTAAGCCAATGGGTGATCGTCCCGTAGAACACGGCGATCGCCATCTCGGCGAGGAACTCGGCGTCGCGGTCGTCGCGCACGTCGCCCTGCTGCTGACCGTCGCGGATGAACTCGGCGAGAGCGTCGCGGACGTCGGCGAGCAGCGGTCCCGAGCCCTCGGGCTTGCGCATCAGGGCGCGCAGCAGGTCGCGCGTGAGTCGCTGGGTGTTCTCGATCAGCCGCGTGGCGCGGTCGGCCATCTCGGCGATGCGCGCGGCGGTGGAGGCCTCGTGCTTGCGCTGCTGCTCGATCAGCAGGCGGACGACGACCAGCACCTCGGAGGTCATCTGCTGGATCAGGTCGTCCTTGGTCGGGTAGTGATTGAAGAGCGTCGCCTGGGCCACGTCGGCGGCCTCGGCGATCTGCTCGACCGTGGTGGCGTCGTAGCCGTGGCGGAGGAACAGCCGGCCCGCCTCGCGGTAGATCCGCTCGCGGAGCTCACGCTTCTTCCGCTCGCGTCGGCTCTCGGGGACACCAGAGCCTTCAGATACCCGGTTCTGCTCCGCTTTTACCACGAGTCCCCTCCGAGAATGGAGTGGACTCTAACATTCGAGCGGGCTTCAGGGAAAGGGGTTCTCGTGCCCTGGGCGTGTTTTCGGGTCATCCCGAGGTGAGTGGACCCGAGGCCGCGGTGGGTGTCGTCGAGGGGGGAGCGCGGGCGGCACGGTGGCCGTCAGGCGCCGAGCCGACCCGAGTCGGGATTCAGGTAGAGCGACTTGCGCGGCGCGGCGAACAGCTCGCGCACCAGCGGCTCGAAGTGCTCGAGGGGCAGGGTCTCGTAGCCGGGGTCAAAGCTGTTCTGGTCGTACTTCTCGCAGAACTCCGCGCACGCGCGGAACAGCGGGTGGTCGCGGTAGCGGTCGCGCGCGTTCCGGTCGAGGCCGAGGTGATGGAAGAAGTAGTAGCCCTGGAAGACCCCGTGGTGCTGGACGATCCAGTGGTTCTCCTCGCTCACGAAGGGCTCGAGGATGGTCGCCGCGAGCTCCGAGTGGTTGGCGCTCGCGAGCGTGTCCCCGATGTCGTGGAGCAGTGCGCATACCACGTACTCGTCGTCGCGCTCGTCGCGCTGGGCTCGCGTCGCCGTCTGGAGGCTGTGGGTGAGGCGCGTGACGGCGTAGCCACCCGTGTCGGAGTCGAGCAGGCGCAGATGCTCGAGGATGCGGTCGGGGAGTCCGGCGAAGAAGCGGAGGCTGTGCCGGCCGATCACCTGGTAGTCCTCGCGCGTGGCGTCCCGCATGCGGGTGAAGCGGGTGTCGGACATGGGGTCCTCCTCCTGGGCAGTCGGGAGCGCCCCGCCAGGCTACACGTTCGGCGGCGCGGCGGCCGCGATCGGCGGCGATCGGCCACCGCTAGAATGCGCTCATGTCCGACCGCGAAGAGCCCGGCTCCGACGAGCGGCGGGGGGCCGAGCAGTGGCTGGCGCCGTTCTTCCGCGACTCCTCGCTGTGGCCGGTGCTGGCCGTCGCCGGCGCGATCTTCGTCGTGATGGGGACCTCGGGGCTGCTGCTCGCCTTCGTCGAGCGCAACGGGTTCGCGGTGGCGGCCGTCCTGCTGGTGTTCTGGATGAGCGTCGATGCCGTGATCCGCAACCGGAGACGCCACGGCTCGGCGCTGGTCCCCGGCTGCATCGCGGCGCTCTGGGGTCTCTCCGCCGCCGCTGCCTGCGCGGTGTGGGCGGCCGGCTGGTTCTGAGGCGTTCCGGCCGCGGGCGGGGTCGCCTCCCCGTGATAGCCTCGCCGGCGGCCCACCAGGAGGTTCCGCCGTGTTCATCGCCATGAACCGCTTCCGCATCGCGCCGGGCGCCGAGGAGGTCTTCGAGAAGCTCTGGCGCGAGCGCGAGTCCTACCTCGACGACGTGCCCGGCTTCCGCGAGTTCCACCTGCTGCGCGGTCCCTCCGACGAGGAGGCCACCCTCTACGCCTCCCACTCGGTCTGGGAATCGCGCGCGCACTTCGAGGCCTGGACGGAATCGGACAGCTTCCGACGGGCGCACCAGCAGGCGCGCGCACCCCAGGGCACCTACCTCGGGCATCCCCGCTTCGAGGGCTTCGAGGTGATCCTCTGAGGCCGCTCCGTCAACGCCCCGAATCGTCGGGCAGCTCGCTGATGCGGTCGCCGGCCACCACCCCGTGCTGCTCGAACCATCCACGGTTCATCTCGAGCGCATAGCGCACGGGGCCGACGCTGGTCACGAGCCGCTCGTCGCGGGGCTCGAGGTCGGCGATGCGGACGATGCGGCCGTCGGAGTCGGCGAAGGCGATCGAGAGCGGGAGCGTGGTGTTGCGCATCCAGAAGCTCTGCACCGAGACCTGGGGAAAGACGAAGAGCATGCCGTGATCGGGCGGCATGCTCTCCCGGAACATCAGGCCGCGCTGGCGGTCCATCGGGCGCACCGCGATCTCTGCGCTCACCCGGTGCTCTCCCACCCGGATCCACGCGATCGGAAGGCGCGCGCCCGGCACGGACGGCGGGGTACCATTGCCGCACGACGGAACGAGCAGCAGCACTCCCAGCACGAGCAGGAGTCTGCGCCCGCGAGACCCGATCGAACTGCGCATCGCGCGCCCTTCCGTCGCCATCGGCGGCGCGATGATCCAACAGGGCGGGATGAGGGGCAACGAGGACCGGGGGCCATGAAGACGCAGGTCCGATGCGCGCGCTGACCCTCGACGGCCGCGCGCTGCGCGTCGCCGACGTGCCCGAGCCGCGACCCGATCCGGACAGCGCCCTGGTGCGCGTCTCCCTGGCCGGCGTGTGCAACACCGACTTGGAGCTCGCCCGCGGCTACATGGGCTTCCGCGGCGTCCTCGGTCACGAGTTCGTCGGCGTCGTCGAGGAGGGGCCCGAGAGCTGGCGCGGTCGGCGCGTCGTCGGCGAGATCAACTTCGCCTGCGGGCGCTGCGAGACCTGCGCGCGCGGCCTGGCCCGACACTGTCCCTCGCGCCGCGTGATGGGCATCCAGGGCGCGGACGGAGCGCTGGCCGAACGCGTGGCGGTGCCCGTCGCCAATCTGCACGCGGTGCCCGACGCCCTCTCCGACGAGCGCGCCGTCTTCGTCGAGCCGCTCGCGGCAGCCTTCGAGATCCTCGAGCAGGTGGCACTCGAGCCGGGCGCTCCCTGCCTGGTGCTCGGCGACGGGAAGCTCGGCCTGCTCGTGTCCCAGGTGCTTCACGCCGCCGGGGCGCGGGTGCGCGTCGTGGGACACCACGAGGAGAAGCTCACACTGCTCGCGCGCCGCGGAATCGAGACGGTGCTGGAGCGCGACTGGACGCCCGAGCCCACCGCGCTCGTGGTCGAGGCGACGGGCACCGCCCGGGGCTTCGCCGCCGCCGTCGCGGCCACCCGTCCGCGCGGGACGCTGGTGCTCAAGAGCACGGTCGCCGAGCACCCGAGCGTCGATCTGGCGCCACTGGTGATCCACGAGATCTCGGTGGTCGGCTCCCGCTGCGGCCCCTTCCCGCCGGCGCTCTCCGCTCTCGCCGACGACGCGATCGAGGTGTCCTCGCTCGTCAGCGATCGCGTCCCGCTGTCCCACGCCGACCGGGCGCTCGCGCGGGCGGCCGAGCCGGGTGTGCTCAAGGTGCTGGTCGAGCCCTAGCCCTTCGCTCGGCTCCGCCTCGCCGCGCGCCGGCGTCCGCCGGCTTGCCCCTGGTCATCGCGGCTCAGTCCTCGATCCGCGCGTCGAGGACGCGGCGCAGGCGCGCCTCCTCCCGGCGCAGGTGGACGTTCTTGCCGCCGTGCACCTCGACGAGCCCGGGCTTCGCGCCCTTGGGCTTGCGTACGTTCGCGATCGGCACGACGTGCACGTCGACCCGGCTCGCCTTCTTCGCCTTCGAGTAGTGGGCGGCGAGCTCGCAGGCGTCGAGGATCGCTTCCGAGGGAGGATCGCTGCGTCCCCCGGTGCGCAGGATCACGTGGCTTCCGGGCGTGGCGGCGACGTGGAAGAAGAGGTCCTTGCCGCGGGCGAGGCGCGTCGTCAGGTAGTCGTTGGCCGCGTCGCTGCGCCCGACCCAGATTTCGAGCTCCTCTGCCGTGCGGTAGCGACGCGGGAGGTACTTCGCGGGCACGACCCGGCCGGCGAGCTTCGTCTCGCTGGCCTCGCCGCGCGGCGCAGGGGGGGCCTTCGGGGCGAACTTGCCGAGCAGGCGCGCGACCTCGGGTCGCGCGGCGAAGGCGTCGAGCGCCGCCCCGTCGGCCAGCGACGCGAGCTCCGACTCCAGCGCGCACAGGGCGTCGCGAGAGGCGCGTACCGCCTCGCGCTGGGCGCCCGCCTTGGTCAGCGCGCGCACGCCCTTGCGGTAGCGCTGGAACAGGCGCTCCAGATTCTGGGCGGGCCCGAGGGTGGGGTCGAGCTCGATGCGCACCTCGGCGCCGCTCTCCCAGTCGCGCACCACGACCTCGCGGTCTCCGCGGGACACGCGCTCGAGGGCGCTCTTCAGCAGCTCCCCCTGGCGCTCGAGCCGGACCGACACCTCGGCGCTCGCCAGCTCGCGCTCGACCTTCTCGAGCTTGCGCTCGAGCGACTTCACCTCCTTGCGCAGGGCGCTCTCCAGCCGCCGGCGCTGCTCCTCCGCGCCGCTCTGCTCGGCGCGCTCGCCGTAGTGCGCCTCGACGGCGGCCAGATAGTCCGCGTCGTCCACCTCGGCGAAGCGATCCTTGCCGGCGCTCGGCAGGGTGCGGCCCGGCGGCTGCCAGGGCCCACCCAACGACAGCTCGGGGCGCGTCTGCGCGAGCGGGCGCAGTGTCATCGCGATGTGACCGTTCGCGTCGAGCACGGCGACGTTGCTCTTGCGCCCGAAGATCGCGAGCAGGAGCGTCGCGTCGCCTTCGCGCCCGCGCAGCCGGAGCGCGAGCTGTCGCTCTCCGTCGAGCATCTCCACCGCCTGGATCCGCGCGCCCCGCAGGTGGGCCCGCAGGTACTGGGCGAACTGGGGTGCACCCGGCGCGCTCCGCGGCGCCTCGGCCAGCTCGGCCACCCGCGCGCGCTCCGCATCGCAGGAGAGCAGGAGGAAGCGGCGCGCCCCGGACCCCTCGCCTCCCCCGAACAGCTCGAGCGCGACACTCGAGGCATCGGGCTGGGTCACGGCCTGGATGCGGTGGCCGACGACGCTTCGGCGCAGTACTCCAGCGGCGCGCTCCAACTCGCGCAGGCTCAACAAGGTCTACCTCTGACAGCGGGGACAGTAGTGGGTGCCGCGCGCCCCCACGACCACGCGCGCGATCGGCGTCGCGCAGGTGAAGCAGGGCTCGCCCCGGCGCGCGTAGACCCGGCGCTCGCTCTGATACTCGCCGTCGCGTCCGTCCGGCGCCACGTAGTCGCTGATGCTCGAGCCGCCGGTCTCGATCGAGCGCAGCAGCACGCGCCGCAGACCGCGGGCGATCGCGTCGCTCTCGCGCCGGGTGATCCGGGCCGCGGAGCGCCCGGGACGCACGCCGGCGAGGAACAGCGCCTCGTCGGCGTAGATGTTGCCGACCCCGGCGATCACCGCCTGGTCCAGGAGCAGGCTCTTGATCGCCACGCGCCGTCCGCGCGTCGCGCGGAACAGGCGCGCACCGTCCACGTCGAGCGCGTCGGCACCCAGCCGCGTCAGCCGCTCGTGCTCCTCGCCCGGCGCGAGCCAGAGCACCTTGCCGAACTTGCGCGTGTCGCGCAGGTACACCTCGGGCCCCTCGTCGGCGAACACGAAGCGCAGGTGGGTGTGCGCGTCGGGCCGGAAGGCGAGCTGGCGTTCGGGCGAGAGC
>CAZZFT010000023.1:0-44184 GCA_964653555.1 uncultured Spirochaetales bacterium
GCCTCGTGCTCGCAGCCCGAGAAGGCGGGCTTGAACTTGCGGCCGAAGTCCTGCACGTCCGGATGGCCGAGCAGGAAGCTCATCAGCGCCTGGGCGTAGGGGGAGACGTCGAAGGCCTCGGTCTTGCAGACGCCGGCGAGCGGACAGGCGGTGACGTTGCGCACCGAGTTGCCACAGGCCTCGCGCGTGGTGATCCCGACGGCGGCGAGGCGTCGCATCAGGTCGGGCGTGTCCTCGATGTGGACGAAGTGGAGCTGCACGTCCTGGCGGGTGGTGATGTGGAGGATGGCGTCGGAGTACTCCTCGGCGAGCGCGGCCAGCACGTCCAGCTGGTCGGGCGAGACGCCGCCGTAGGGGATCTTGATCCGCTGCATGCCGGGCGCGTCCCAGACGGTGTCGGGGCCCTTGGTGGGCTTCTCGTCGAAGGCGAGCACGCGCTCGGCGATGCCGTCGTGACGCTTGCCGTTGTCGTACCGCTGGCCGTACACGCCGCGGCGAAGGCGCGTCTCCGCGAACACCTTTTCCTCGATCCGCCCCTTCTTGCGCAGCTGGAGCTGACCGTCGAACTGGTCGATCTCCTCGGCCCAGCCCGGATCGAGGCGATCCGAGAGCACCTCCTTCCAGGAAGAGGGGGACTTCGGAGCGTGTGCGTCGCCGGCCATGACGTCTCCCGAGCCGACCCCGGGGCGGGGTCCAGTCGGCGGTTGGAGGATTGGCGGTTCGGGGTTGCCCGCGCAGCCCGGGCAGGGCGCCGCCCGGCAGTCTACGCGATCGAGGGCCCGCCGCGCGGCGAGCCGACGAAGGACGACAGTCTAGTCCCGTCGGGCCGCGTATTCAACTAATTCCTACTAAATAACCGTTTAATAGGACGGTTTGAGAAATCCATGCAAGAAAGAGATGATAGGATCGTGCACCGGTACTGTTCAACGCCAGTGGGAGGATAATCACCGGTTGTATGCCGTATAATTTTGGCCGCCGACCGGGCAGGCCCGAGGTGGGACCGGGCGCGTTACGCTCCGCCGCCCTGGTTGCCCGCCATGAATCCCCGTCCCCGACGATCCCGGCTCGGCCTCTGCCTCCTCGCGGGGCTGTGCGTCCTGGCGGGGCTCGGCTGCGCGCAGCTCGGCGGCGAGCGCGTGCTCGGGGCCACCGAGATCGTCCACGTCCCGGCGGCGGATCTGGACTTCCTGGCGATTGTCGACACGGGCGCCTTCCGCACCTCGATCCACGCCCTCGACATTCGGATCCCCGACGCCGAGACGCGCATGCGCGACAACGTCGGCAAGCCGATCGAGTTCCTGCTGGTGAACGAGCGCGGGCGCGGGCGGCGCGTGCGCTCCACGGTGGCCGACGTACTGCCGGTCCGCACCTCGCACGGAACCGAGTGGCGCTACGTGGTGCCGCTACGGCTGCGCTGGCGCGACGTGGAGAAGCAGGTGCTCGTAAACCTCCGAGATCGCACACCGATGACCTACAAGCTGCTGCTCGGTCGCGACTTCTTGAAGGGCGACTTCGTCGTGGACGTGAGCCGCAACGCGGTGGACTAGCGGGCCGCAGAATCCCTTCCCAGATCGCATCCCGATGGGGTTAGAATGCTCGGGACTGCCGATTCGTGCCTCCAGGGGCTCGAAGGAGGACCCCATGGCCCGGCGCTCCTCGGCCCGACGAGCCGCACGTTCGCTGTATCGCTTCGCCCCGTGGCTGGTCCTGTTATGCGCCGGCCCGGCGCTCGCTCAGCCTTCCTACCAGCTCTTCGAGAGCGGTCCGGTGCGTCCGGTGGCGCTGTCGCCGGATGGCCAGAAGCTGTTCGTCGCCAACACTCCCGACGGATACCTCGAGATCTTCGACGTCGGCGCCGGCGGGCTGCTCACGCCCAGCGCCAGCGTTCCCGTCGGTCTCGAACCCGTCGCCGTCGCCGCCCGCGACGACGGCCAGGTCTGGGTGGTCAACCACCTCTCGGACAGCGTGAGCATCGTCGACGTCGCGAGCTCCCCGCCCCGCGTCGTTCGGACGCTGCTGGTGGGCGACGAGCCACGCGACATCGTGTTCGCCGGGTCGCCGAAGCGCGCCTTCGTGACGACGGCCCACCGCGGTCAGCAGCGCACCGACCCCTCGATCGGGGCGGTCGCGGGCGCGGGCGATCCGCAGCTCACCGCCGCGGGCATCGGGCGGGCCGACGTGTGGGTGTTCGACGCGGCCAACCCTGGAGCCGCCTTCGGCGGCCTGCCCGCCCGCATCCTCACCTTCTTCGCCGACACCCCGCGCGCCCTCGCCACCGACGGCACCACCGTCTACGTCGCGGCCTTCCACTCGGGCAACCAGACCACCGCCATACGCGAGCCGGTGGTTCCGGACAGCTTCGTGACCGGCTGCGGGGGAGGCGGCGCCGGTGCCGGCGTGCCCGGCCCGTCCACGAACGCGGACGGCGCTCCGGCGCCCCAGACCGGTGTCCTGGTCAAGTTCGACGGCGCGAACTGGGTCGACGCGCTGGGCTGCACCTGGAACGTTCCCTTCAACCTGCCCGACCATGACGTGTTCGCAGTCGACGCGAACACGCTGACGGCGGGCACGCTGTTCGACCACGTGGGGACGATCCTGTTCAACATGGCGGTGAACCCGGTGACCGGGAAGATCTACGTCACGAACACGGAGTCCCCCAACGACGTCCGCTTCGAGGGGCCCGGCGTGTTCGGCGGCTCGACGGTCCAGGGCCATCTCTCCGAGTCCCGGATCAGCGTCCTCGACCCGGCCGGCCCGTCGGTGGACCCCCAGCACCTGAACCAGCACATCGACTACGGCCAGCTCCACACCGACGCGGGGGCCAACCACGCCGCGATCGACGCCCAGATCCCCCACAGCCTGGCGACACCGCTGCAGGTGGTCGTCTCGGGGGACCAGAAGGTCTACGTGGCGGCCTTCGGCTCGGCGAAGATCGGCGTCTTCGACGTCGCCCAGATCGAGGACCCCGCCTTCGAGGTCGACTTCGACCCGACCACGGCCAGCGCCGGGTACATCGCCACCGGCGGCGGACCCGCCGGGCTGGCGCTGAGCGCCGGCGACGACCGCCTGTACGTGCTGACGCGCTTCGACCAGCAGGTCGCCGTGATCGACGCGCACGTCGGAACGACGCTGCAGCGCGTGCGGCTGCCGAGCCCCGAGCCCGCGTCGGTGGTGGAGGGGCGCCCCTTCCTCTACGACGCCGTCGCGACCTCGGGCAACGGCGAGACCTCCTGCGCGAGCTGCCACATCTTCGGCGACTTCGACAGCCTCGCCTGGAACCTCGGCAACCCCGACGACGTCGTCTCGACGAACAACCAGCCCGGCGCCACACCCCTGCTCCCCGTGGCGACGACCTTCCACCCGATGAAGGGCCCGATGACGACCCAGACCCTGCGCGGGCTGGCCAATCACGGCGCGATGCACTGGCGCGGTGACCGGCTCGACGGGTTCTTCGGCACCGATCCCTGCACCGGCTCTTCACTCAGCAATGCGCCCTGCGACGAGGACCATTCCTTCCGCAACTTCATCGTCGCCTTCGAGGGGCTGATCGGACACAACGGCCTGATCGCCACCAGCGACATGCAGAAGTTCGCCGACTTCGCGCTCCAGCTGATGCTGCCGCCGAATCCGGTGGCGCGACTCGACGGCACCCAGACCGCCGCGCAGGCAAGCGGCGAGGCGAACTACTTCAGCTGCGGCCCCGGGGAGTGCGGCGGGCCGAACAGCCCGGGAACCACCGATACCGTCGAGGACTGCGACGGCTGCCACAACCTCGACCCGGCCCTGGGCTTCTTCGGATCGGGCGGCGAGCAGACCTTCGAGGGCGAGCCCCAGAACTTCAAGGTGGCCCAGCTGCGCAACGCGTACACGAAGATCGGGATGTTCTCGCTGTCGGGCGATCAGGTGCGCGGCTTCGGCTTTCTCCACGACGGCTCGGTGGATACCCTGAATAGCTTCCTGCAGGCCGCGGTCTTCAACCTGACCCCGACGCAGGAGCAGCAGCTCGAACAGTTCGTCCTCGCGTTCCCGACCGATCTGGCACCGGTGGTGGGACAGCAGGTGAGCATCGGGCCGGGAAACCCGGGAAGCTTCGGAATCGGCACCGACGCGGCGGTGCGCCTCACCCTGCTCGAGCAGCGCGCCGCGGCGACCTACGACTCGTTCATGCTCGGCGGCGCGGTCCCCGAGTGCGATCTGGTGGCGAGCACCGTCGAGTCGGGCGTCGCGCGCGGCTACCTGCGCCAGTCCAGCGGCGACTTCCTTCCCGACGACGGCGGCCCCGCCATCTCCGAGGCGAGCCTGCGGGCGAAGGCCGACCCGGGCGGGGACGCCCAGGACCTGCAGTTCACCTGTGTGCCGCCGGGATCGGGGACGCGCGTCGCGATCGACCGCGACGAGGACTCGGTCCTCAACGGCCTCGACAACTGCCCCGCCTGGCCCAACGGCTCGACCCAGGGCACCTGCACGGCCGGCGACGCGGCGCTGCTCGGCGCGCGCTGCACGTCCTCGGGCGCCTGCGGCAGCGGCGGCTTCTGCTCCCAGGCCCAGGAGGACGGCGACTCCAACGGCGTGGGCGACGCCTGCGAGCCGATGTTCCTGCCCGAGCCCGATGCGTGGCTCGCCCTGGCGCTGGGCTGGGGCCTCCTCGGCGCGCTCGGCTTCGCGCGGGGCCGGTCACGCGCGCGCCGCGCGCAGGGCGCGTAGCCGATCGATCATCGAGGCGCAGGTGGAGGCGACGAGCGCCCAGCCGAGGGCGCGTACGAGCGCGGGGCCGGGCCAGGCGAGCGCGAGGGCGTCGCGGACGATCGGCAACCCCACGATCGCGTAGTAGGCGAGACCGTTCCAGCGCCCGAGGCGGCTCGGGCGCAGGCCCGACGCCGCGAGCGCCCGCGAGTCCAACGCGTACTGGGTGAAGGCCAGCGCGATCAGCACCGGCAGCGGGATCGGCAGCGCTCCGCCGACGGCGAGTGCCGCCGTCCCCGCCGTCACGAAGGTGGCGTCGACGGCGTGATCGGCGAACCCGCCGAAGGGCGTGGTCTCGGCGAAGCGCCGCGCTACCCAGCCATCCGCGAGATCGGTGGCGACCGCGAGCAGGAACAGCCCGGCCGCCGCCTGTGCCTCGCGACCGATCACCGCGGCGGCGAGCAGCGGCGCCAGCGCGAGGCGCAGCAGCGTCAGCGCATTGGCGCGCGTCGCCCAGCTCGCGGTGGCGCTCATGCGACGAATGTCACCCGCGCCGCCTCCGCTGTCTACCGGCCCGGGAATGCACGGCTACAGTTCGCGCGCATGCGCGCCGCGATCCCCCATCCTGCCCGCTACCTCGTCCTGGCTGCGCTGTTCGGGGCGCTCGCCTGTTCCGCCGGCGAGGAGCCGAAGCTCTCCCCGCTCGCGCGTCAGGGCCGGGACGTGTACCAGAGCGTGTGCGTCGCCTGTCACAACGGCGATCCGAACCGGGACGGGGCCGTCGGGCCGGCGAACGCCGGCGCGTCGCGGGAGCTGCTCGAGGCGAAGGTGCTCCGCGGCGAGTACCCGCCCGGGTACCAGCCGAAGCGACCGGACAGCCACGCGATGCCGCCGCTCCCCTATCTGAAGGACCAGATCCCCGCGCTCGCCGCCTACCTCGCCGAGGTGAAGGACTAGGACGGCTTCGACGCGAAGCGGGTGCCCGCGATCAGCGCGGCGCCCCCGTCGTCGAGCACGCCGCGCGCCCGGGCCCGCTCCTCGAAGCGGCCGCGATCCGCGAGGGCGAGCTCCACACCGACCAGCCCCTCTCCCGAGGCACCCGGCACGAAGGCGATGCGACCGCCGCGCGGGAGCGGGATCGCGATCCGTCCCGCCGTCTCGCGTTCGGAAGCGATCCCGAGCAGCGCGCTCCAGCGCGCCGCGAGGTGCTCGGGATCGGGGCTCTCGAGCACCGCGCCGGTGATCGCCGTTGCCGTGCCCGTGCACACGTGCTGGCGCCAGACGGGACCCGCCCAGTGCCAGTCCTCCCAGACGGGCATGGCGTCGAGGGAGACGATCGCCCCCAGCTCGCGCGGGTGGAAGTGCGCGGTGCGAGATCCCTCGCGCTCGCCCTCCCACACCTTCTTCGCGCCGCCCGCCTCCGCGCGAGCGACCTCCCGGTCGAAGGCCGCCCGGTCGTCGCACTGGAGGATCACCATGTAGCCGGCGTCGCCGCCGCGCTTGGCGATCCAGCGCCGGGCGGTGGCGTCCTCGCGCACCGGCGACACCACCTCGAGGAAGGTGTCGCCGATCGCCATCAGGGCGTTCTCCAGACCGAACACGCCCACCCCCGGGTCGCGGAAGCACACCTCGAGACCGAGGACGTCGGTGATCGTCTCGACGGTCGCGCCGAGATCGGTGGCGGCGAGAGCGATCTGTCGCAGGCGCACGGTGGGTCGGGCTACAGGAACGACATCAGCAGATAAAGGACGATCGCCAGCACGAAGCCCGCGTGAATGGTTCCGCTCACCGTGGCGAGCGGCTTCTGGCGGCCCTGCCCGGTGCCGACCAGGCAGTTCACCTCGACCGCCAGGATCACGATCAGCGCCACCACCCAGTACAGGCCGGTATTGCCTCCCATCGGCAGCGAGGGGAAGTTCGCGGCGGCGACCATGAAGAAGAGCATCGGGATCGAGAACAGGGTGTTCGTGCGCGACGCGAGCCCGGCGCGCGCGCCCCGGGGTCCGGCGGCCGGGTCGGCCTCGCCGCCCGCGGCGACCTTCTCGGCGTTCGCGATCACCACCTGCTGCGCGGGCCAGATCACGAACCACACGTTCGCCCACATCAGCGTTCCCATCAGCGCGCCGGTCAGGATCAGCGTCATGTAGCCGCTCGAGAGCGGAACGGAGTCGTGGCCCCACTTCGTCAGCAGGATCAGCAGGCCGGTGAGGAAGGTGAACATCGCGCCCCAGCGGAACCACCAGAGGGCGTTCGGCACCAGCCCGCGCGTCATCGCGCTCTTCGCCTGGCCTCCCAGCTCGCTGCCGAAGAAGGGCGTCTGCACGAAGTTGAAGTAGTAGAGGATCCCGATCCAGGTGATGCCGGAAAGCACGTGAAACCAGCGGAGGAGGACGTACCAGCCCTCCATGCTCAGGATCTCCATGTGGACCTCTCCTTCGTGCGCGCGAGCACCGCGGGGCGCTCGTCGCGAAACGGTTCTCACCCGGTCGAGGGCGCGGGCCCCATTCTACCGATGGAAGCCGCCGATGGAACGGGCCTTTTGAGACCCATCCTGCAGATCGCTAGGGCTTGTCCTTCCCGAACAGGCACATCGAGAATAACTGGGAGCAGCCGCCGTAGGCGTGGCCCATCGCCACCCGGGCGCCGTCCACCTGATGCTGGCCGGCCTGGCCGCGCACCTGCATCGCCGCCTCCGCGTAGCGGACCATCCCCGAGGCGCCGATCGCGTTCGAGGACAGCACACCGCCGCTCATGTTGACGGGCAGGTCGCCGTCGAGGGCGGTGGCGCCTTCGTAGACCATCTTCCAGCCCTCGCCCTCGGGCGCGAAGCCCAGATTCTCCATCCACATCGCCTCGAACCAGCTGAAGGGCACGTAGATCTCGGCGCAGTCGATCTGCTTGCGCGGGTCCGTGATCCCTGCCTTCTTGTAGAGGTCCGCCGCGGCGAGGCGACCGGCCTGCGGATTGACGGCGTCGCGGCCCGGGAACTGGTTGGGCTCGCTGCGCATCGAGGTCGCGTGCACCCAGGCGGGCGGTGTCGGCGCCCGCTCCGCCAGCGACTCCTTCGCCAGCACCATCGCGCAGGCGCCGTCCGAGGAGGGGCAGCTCTCCAGGTAGCGGATCGGATCCCAGAGCATCGGCGAGTTGGCGATCTTGTCGAAGTCGATGTCGGGGATCTGGAGGTGTGCGTAGGGATTCAGCAGGGCGTTCTTGCGGTCCTTCAGCGCGGTGCGGATGCCCGTGTCCTCGGGCGCACCGGAGCGCTCGATGTAGGCGCGGATCAGCGGCGCGAAGTAGCCGCCGGCTCCGGCGACCACCGCCACCGAGAAGGGCGGAGAGAGCGACAGGCCCCACATCGCGTTGCTCTCCGACTGCTTCTCCCAGCCGATCGTCAACACGCGGTCGTGGATGCCGGCGTGGATCAGGCTCATCGCGACGTTCGCGGTCGAGCCGCCGACGCTGCCGGCAGTGTGTACGCGCAAGAGCGGCTTCCCCGTGGCCCCGACCGCGTCGGCGAGGTAGTTCTCGGGAAGCATCACCCCTTCGAACATGTCGGGGGCCTTGCCGATCACGACCGCGTCGATATCGGCGAAGGTGAGCTCCGCGTCCTCGAGCGCCCGCAGCGCCGCCTCGCGCAGCAGTCCCGGCATCGAAACGTCGATCCGCTTCGCGTCGTACTTGGTCTGTCCGATTCCGATGACGCCGCACAGCTCGGCCATCGCTCAGTCCCCCTCCAGAACGCAGACGAGGTTCTGTTGCAGGCAGTGTCCCTGGGTGGCGTGGGCCACGGCGCGATCGCCGTCGCCGGCCGCGATCCGCGCGAAGGCGTCGCCGATCCGGTTCAGGCCGCAGGAGAACAGCGCGCGCGTGCACAGCGATCCGCCCGACGGGTTGATCCGCACGTCGTCGCCCAGGGCGAGCGACTCGCGCAGGATCAGCTCCTGATGGGTGTAGGGAGCGTCGAGCTCGGCGAAATCGATCCGTCCGCGTCCGACTCCCGCCTTCGCCGCCGCCAGCTCGGCCGACGGCGCGCGCGTCAGGTCGCGAATGCCCAGGGCGGGAGGATCGATCCGATGCTCGATGCCGCGGATCCAGACCGGCCGCTTCGCGAGCTTGCGCGCGAGGTCGCCCGCGGCGATCACCATCGCGGTGGCGCCGTCGCAGTTGGTCGGACAATCGTGGTCGCGCAGCGGCGAGGTGCGGTAGGGCTCGGCGAGCAGCTTCTCGACGTCGAAGTCGCCCTTGGCGACGGCGTGGGGGTTGTCGACCGCGTCCCGCAAACTGCGTGCGGCCACCTCGGCCAGGTCGCGCTCGCCGCGACCCGAGCGCTCGAGATAGAGCCGCGCCTGGATGCCGGCGATGCTGTCGGCATCGGGCCAGAGCTGGGTGGTGCAGTAGGGATCGAGCTGGAGTGCCAGGACCTCGGCGAGGTCGCCGGGGGAGGTCTTGCCGAAGGAGTAGATGATCGCGGACTCCACCTCGCCGGTCTGGATCTTCACCCAGGCCTCGTACAGCGCCCAGGCGCCGTCCATCTCGACGTGGGACTCCTTGATCGGCGGCCACGCGCCGACGCCGTCGAGCGCCATCACGAAGGCGAAGGGCTGCCCCTGGAGGAAGTCGCTCGAGCCCGAGCAGGTGAAGCCGATCTCGGTGCGCGGAAGGCCGCTCTCCTTCACCGCCTCCTTCACCACGGGCAGCAGGATCTCCACCTCGTTCCGCGTCTCCGCGAGGGCGTTGGACTGTGCGAACGAGACGATGCCGACGTCCCGCATCAGGTGTTCTCCTTGATCTTCTCGTAGGGCACGTCGGGCTCATCGATCGGCTCGAAGTACTCGATGCTCGACACGCTCGGCGCGAGCTTCGCGTCGTCGACCCACTTCGCGCGCACGCGCATCCCGATCCGCACCTGGTCGAGGGGGCAGTTCTGGAGCACGTGGAAGAAGCCCACGCTGGCGCCATCGAGCAGGACGTTGACGCACACGTAGGGCAGCTCGAACTTGATGTTCTCCGAGGGGACGCGGATCACCGAGTAGGTGACGACGGTGCCCTTGTCGGACACCTCGACGGCCTCCTGGGCGAGCTCGGAAGTCCGCGGGTCGGCGCCGCGCGGGGGCACCAGCACCGGCTGTCCGGGACCCGTGCGGGCGCCGATGATCTTCTTCTGCTCGAGTCCGCGCAGGAACAGCGTCGCGGCGCGGCCGGCGGTGAAGTCGTACTCGAGCCGAACCGGGGTGATGATCGCCTTGATCGGATTCGCAGAGCCGGCCGAGTCGCTCATGACTCCTCCAGGTCGAAGCACACCACGTCGTTGATGCCGCCCTTCGGCTCGGCGGCCCAGCGCGGCACGACGCGCTTGCCGACGGCGAGTCGCGACTCATCCCGCGCATCGACGGCGTGGAGGAGCGGCACGTCGGCTCCGTCGAGCCGGATCAGCGCGTAGGCGAAGGGGCGGTCGAGCGGCTGCTTCTTCCGCGGCTTCGACACCCACGACCAGGACACGACCTCGCCGCCCGGCCCGACGGGCACCCACTCGGAGAGCGCCTCGCCCGTGTGCGGGTCGTATTCTTGGGGCGGAACCAGCACCTTGCCGGCGCGCGTCTTGATGCCCTCGAACTGTCGGTCGCGCAGACTGGTGAAGAAGCGCGAGAGCACGGGACCGAGGGATCGCTTGTACGGATACTCCAGGACGTGCGGTCCGCGGAGCACCTCGGAGGTTTCGGCCATGGGGACTCCGTCTGCGTGGCGAGCGCACGCGCTCGCGGTGCCGGTGGAGGGCCGGGACGCCTGGGGGGCGTGCGAGCTGGCCGGTTTCCGCCGGGGCGATCACGCTAGCACGAAAGGTTGCGCGGGTGATCGCACTTCGAAGGCTGTATCGATTACCGTCAGGAGATCCTGACCGACGTCCGATGACGAACGGCGGCGCGCATCGCTCGTGAAGTTCGGAAGCGCGCGCGCCGTGGGAGCGAGACGGTGAAGACGAGACGCGCACCGATCTGGATCCTCGCCGTGGCAGCACTCGCCTGCGCCTCGGGCTCGGCGACGGGGACCGGAGCGCCGACGGGTCCGGGCTGGGACGCGGTATCGGAGAACGGACGGCTCGCCGGACGCTTCGCGCCCGACTCGGGCGCCGTTCAGGTCGGCTCCTTCCAGACCTGGACCCTCCAGCTGCGCGGATCGGACGGCGAGGCGGTGTCGGGGGCGGAGATCGCGATCGGCGGCGGCATGCCCGCCCACGGGCACGGGCTTCCGACGCAGCCGCGCGTCACCGCCGAGCTCCCCGGCGGTCGCTATCGCGTCGAGGGCGTGCAGCTCAACATGTACGGCGCCTGGGTGTTCGTCTTCGACGTGCGGACCGCGACGCTCGCCGAGCGGCTGCGCTTCGATCTCGACATCGACTACTGACCATGCGCGCGCTCCGGATGCTCCGACTCCCGATCGCCGCGCTGCTGGCCACCGCGGCGTCGGTCGCCGCGGCCGATCCGGCGACGCACGCGTGGACCGGGCGGGAGCAGCGGATCCTCGCGTCGCTGCGCCTGGTGCGGGCGCTGCCCCCGTCGCCGGGCAACCGCTACGCCGACGACCCGCGCGCCGCCGAGCTCGGTCGGCGCCTCTTCTTCGACCCGGGCTTCAGCGCCAACGGCGAGATCGCGTGCGCGAGCTGCCACCGACCGGCGCTGCACTTCACCGACGGCCGGGCCACGGCCGTCGGCCTCGCCCCCCTGCACCGCAACGCGCCGACCCTGGTCGGCGCCGGGTTCGGCCGCTGGTTCTACTGGGACGGTCGCCGGGACTCGCTGTGGGCCCAGGCGCTCACGCCCCTCGAGGCCCACGACGAGATGGGGGGGAGCCGCATCGGCGTCCTGCGCCGGATCGCGGGCGATCCGCGCTACCGCGCCGACTACGAGGCGATCTTCGGGCCTCTGCCCGAGGCGGTCCTCGACGCGGCGCTGCCCGCGGAGGCCGGTCCGCTCGGCGAAGAGCCGCTGCGCAAGGCCTGGTTCCGCATCGGCGAGCCGACGCGCGACGCGCTCGATCGCGCCTACGCGAACGTCGGCAAGGCGATCGAGGCCTTCGAGCGGACGCTGCTCCCCACCGACTCGCGCTTCGACCGCTATGTCGACGCCGTGCAGGCCGGGGACGACGCCGGCCTGGGGCAGCTCGACGAGCAGGAGGTGGCCGGTCTGCGCCTGTTCATCGATGCCACCCGGACGCAGTGCCTCCAGTGCCACAACGGACCGCAGCTCAGCAACGGCGGCTTCCACAACGTCGGCACCGGCACCTTCTCCGGACCGGCTCTCGACTTCGGCCGTGTGCTCGGAATCCAGGCGGTGCTGATGGACGGCTTCAACTGTCTGGGCCGCTACAGCGACGCCGGCCCCGAGGACTGCGCGCCGCTGCGCTTCCTGAACGCCGACGCGCACGTACCGCTGGAAGGCGCGTTCAAGACGCCGTCGCTGCGCGATGTCGCCGAGACCGCGCCCTATCTACACGACGGCCGCTACGCGACGCTGCGCGAGGTGATCGACCACTACGTCTCGCCACCGGCGGACGTGCCCCACGAGCTGCGCCCGCTCGCGCTCTCGGAGCCGGAGCGGGAGGCGCTGGTGGCGTTCCTGCGCTCGCTGTCGGGAGAGACCCGATGAGGCTCGCCCGGCTCGGGGGAATGCTCGCCCTGGCGTGCATCGCGTGCGGCGGCGCGAGCGCACCGCCGGCCCGCGCGCCGGCGACCTGGTCGGAGTCCGAGCGCTTTCTGCTCGGCACTCTCCGCCTGTCCGAGCTGCCGCCGCCGCCCGGCGATCCCGGGAACCGGCAGGGCGACGACCCGGCGGCCGCAGCCCTCGGCGAACGGCTCTTCTCCGACACCACGCTGAGCCGCAACGGGCAGATCGCGTGCCGCACCTGCCACGAGCCGGAGCGCGCCTTCACCGACGGCCGTCCCACCTCGGTCGGCCTGGCGACGCTGCGCCGCAATGCGCCATCGCTGCTCGACGTCGCCTACGTGCGCTGGCCCTTCCGGGACGGACGCGCCGACAGCCTCTGGTCCCAGGCCCTGGTTCCGCTGGAGGCGCCCGACGAGATGGGCGCGACCCGCACCGCGGTGGTGCGCCGCGTGCTCGACGATCCCGAGCTGACCGCGCTCTACCGCGAGGCCTTCGGGCCGCCGCCCGCGATCCGGTGGTCGGACCTGCCCCCGGACGCCGGGCCCCGCGGCGACGAGGCCGAGCGCGCGGCGTGGCGGGCGCTGTCCGAGCCGACCCGGGAGAGCGTGACCCGCGTGTTCACCGACCTGGGCAAGGCGATCGCCGCCTACGAGCGCACGCTCCGCTCGCGCCCCTCGCGCTTCGACGCCTACGTGGACGCGGTGCTGGCGGGCCGGCCCGACGAGGCCGAGCAGCTCCTTGACCCGCGCGAGGTGGCCGGCCTGCGCGTCTTCATCGGACGCGGGGGCTGCCTCGCCTGCCACCTGGGTCCGCGGCTCACCGACGAGCGCTTCCACAACGTGGGCACGGGCGATCTCGGCACGCCGCACGAGGACCTCGGGCGCGACGCCGGTCGGCGCGCGCTGCTGGAGTTCGAGTTCAACTGCCGGAGCCCCTACCACTCCGACGCCCCGACGGCCGACTGCCGCCACCTCGACCAGATGATGGCGACCGAGATCCAGGCCCTGCTGCGAGGGGCGTTCCGCACCCCGGGACTGCGCAACTTGCCGGCTACCGGGCCCTACATGCACGATGGCCGCCACGCGACACTGGAAGAGGTCGTCGCCTTCTACCGATCCCCGCCCAACAAGGCGGTCGTGATGCACGAGCTGCCCCGGACGCTCGACCTCTCCGACCAGGATGCCGCCGACCTGGCCCACTTCCTGCGCGCACTGGATGGCGGATCGAAGATTCCTTCCCACTGACCCGCTAGGTCCGCGTAACCTGCGGCCCGATCCAGGTCACTAGCTGGGTACAGGCGCGCCGCAACCGGCAGTCAGTCCCGCGGGGAGCCCACTCCCGCGCAGCGGGCGCGCTCCCCGCCGCGAAAGGACCGACCGTGCCCCCCCTGCGCCCCTCGACGCTCCCCGTCTGGCTCCCGCTCGCCCTGCTCCTGCTCGCGACGCCCTCCCGCGCGGACTTCGCCTATCAGGTCTACACCGGCACGTGGAACACGCTGCCGGATTTCACCGTGCTGACCCCGGTGGCGACGGGCACCAGTCCCACGATCGGCGTCTCGGTGACCTCGCTGGTCGACAACTTCGGTCTCCAGTTCACGGGCACGATCACGGTGCCGCAGGCCGGCTCCTATCTCTTCTCCACGACCTCCGACGACGGCAGCGACCTGTCGATCGACGGGGGGCTGGTCGTGAACAACGACGGGCTGCACTCCTCCGCCACGGTCGACGGGACGATCGCGCTGACGGCCGGGACGCACACGCTGCGGGTGCGCTTCTTCGAGAAGACGGGCAGCCAGGTGCTCCAGGTGAACTACGCACCGCCGGGCGGCGGGAAGCGCCCGATCCCCGCCAACGGGTTGCTGGAAGGCCCGCCCGACCCGCACGTGGTCGGCTCCTGGGGTCCCGTGATCCCGTGGCCCCACGTGGCGATCACGGCGGCGAGCCTCGCCGACGGCCGCGTGCTGACCTGGTCCTCGACGGAGATCAACGAGTTCCCGTCCAACCGCGAGTTCACCCACGCCACGCTGTTCGATCCGAGCACGCTCACCTTCCAGACGGTCGACAACGACTTCCACGACATGTTCTGCGCGGGCGTCGCGACCCTGGAGGACGGCCGCATCGTCGCCTCGGGCGGCAATCCCAACGATACGCGCACCACGTCCTTCGATCCGCTCACGCTCCAGTGGCAGGCGCTGGCGAACATGAGCTTCAACCGCTGGTACGGGACCAGCCTGGCGCTGCCGAGCAACGAGGTCTTCTCCACCTTCGCGAACGCCGGCGGCAACACGGCGGAGCGCTACAGCCCCGCGTCGAACAGCTGGACCTACACCAGCGGCGCGACTATGCAGGATCTGGTCAACGAGCAGAACGCGGAGAACGGCCAGAGCACCGTCAACAGCGCCTCGGATCTCCAGTGGTGGGGCCAGATGGCGGTGACCCCGGACGGCCGCGTGATCCACGGGGGACCGGCCCAGACCTGGCACCTCTTCGACCCGCGCGGGGGTGGCGCCACCCAGAGCCTCGGCCAGCCGGTCGGCAGCCGCACGCGCATGTGGGGCAACGTGGTGACCTACGACGTCGGCAAGGTGCTGCTCGTGGGGGGAGCCGACCGCACCCAGAACCCGCCGACGACGAACGCGGCCTACAAGATCGACCTGAACGGACCGACGCCCGTGATCTCCGCCGCCTCGCCGATGGCGTCGCCGCGCGCGTTCCAGAACACGGTGACCCTGCCGACGGGCGAGCTGATCACCGTCGGCGGCAACACCTCCGGCGAGCTCTTCAGCGACAACGGCGCCGTGTTTGCCGCCGAGATCTGGAACCCGACCACCGATCAGTGGCGTACGGTCGCGAGCATGAGCATCCCGCGCGGCTACCACTCGACGGCGCTGCTGCTCAAGGACGGCCGGGTGCTCTCGGCGGGCAGCGGCGCCTGCGGCAACGGGTGCGCGGCGAACCACCTCGACGGGCAGATCTTCTCGCCGCCCTACCTGTTTGCGGCCGACGGCAGTCCCGCGCCGCGGCCGGTGATCACCGCCGCGCCCGGCCTGGTCGATGCGGGCTCGATCGTTATCGCCGCCGCCACCGGCGCGATCGCGAAGTGGAGCATGGTGCGCCTGTCGGCGACCACCCACGCGATCAACACCGACCAGCGCTTCCTGCCGATTCCCTTCACCGACAACGGCGACGGAACCTACGAGCTCGAGATCGAGCCCAACCCGAACGTGGTCGTAGCCGGCTACTACTGGCTGTTCGCCGTGGACACCGCCGGCGTGCCGTCGGTGGGTCGCACGATCCAGGTGGTGCGCAACGACGGCAGCGACGGCAACACCGATCTCGAGATCGAGGCCGAGAGCGCCCTGCTCTCCGGCGAGTTCGCCGTGCGCAGCGACCCGGTCGCCCGGAACGGCCGCTACATCACCGTGCCCAGCGCGCCCGCCGAGCTCGGCGGGCCGACGAGCGAGAGCCGCGCGGTGCTCCCCTTCACGGTCAGCGTGCCCGGCGAGTACCGGATCGACGCGGGCGTCTACGCGCCCAGCGGATCCTCGGATTCCTTCTGGGTGACGGTGGACGGTCAGCCGACCGGCGGCCTGCAATGGGCCACGCTCCAGAACACCACCTACGCCACCGATTCGGTCAACGACCAGGGCAGCGCGAGCGATCCGGCGCTGGTGCTGCTCGACGCCGGCCCCCACACCGTGGAGGTGATCCACCGCGAGGCGGGCACCCGCCTCGACTGGATGCGGCTGGTGTTCGTCAGCGCTCCGCCGCCGGTCGACTCGGACGGCGACGGCGTGCCCGACGACCAGGACGCCTTCCCGAACGATCCCAGCGAGTGGGCCGACAGCGACGGCGACGGCGTCGGCGACAACGGAGACGTCTTCCCGGGCGACCCGAGCGAGTGGGCCGACAGCGACGGCGACGGCGTCGGCGACAACGGAGACGCCTTCCCGAACGACCCGAGCGAGTGGGCCGACACGGACGGCGACGGCTACGGCGACAACTCGGACGCCTTCCCGAACGACCCGACGAAGTGGCTCCCCGAGCAGGGCATCGCCCCGGTGGCGCCGACGCACCAGTCCACGACGCTGATCGTCGAGGGCAGCTCGGGAGCGGACCGGATCTGGAACGTGAACCCCGACAACGGCACCGTGAGCGTGATCGACGCAGCGGGAGCGGTGTTGGCGGAGATCCCCGTCGGCTCGCGTCCCTGGGCGCTGGCCAAGGCCCCGCTCGCCAACGAGGTGTTCGTCGCGAACAAGGGCTCGGCCTCGATCAGCGTGATCGACACGCTCGCCCTCTCGGTGACGCGTACGATCCCGCTGCCGCCCGCCTCCCAGCCGCACGGGCTCGCCTTCGCGCCCGCAGGCGACGCCTTCTACGTCGTGCTCGAGGCGCTCGGGCGGGTGGACCGCCGCGTGCCGACCACAGGAGCCCTGGTCGCGAGCGTCGCGCTGCCCGCGCACCCGCGACACCTCGCGGTGAGCAACGACGGCCAGGAGCTCTACGTGACGAGCTTCATTACGCCGCCGCTCCCGGGCGAGGACACCGCCTCCGTCGACGTGAACGGCGGCGGCGGTCCGCTCTTCGTCGTCGCCACGAGCGACATGTCGCTCGTGACCACCATCCCCTTCGGCGCCTCGTCCCGGCCGCCGTCGGAGGTGAGTGGACCGGGCGTGCCGAACTACCTGAACGCTCCGGTGCTCTGGGGCGATCGGGCCTACGTGCCGTCGAAGCAGGACAACATCGCCAGCGGCGCGTACCGCGGAACGCTGGGGATGAACTTCGACCAGACCGTCCGTGCGGTGACGTCGGTGGTGGACCTGTCCGCCAACGCCGAGCAGCCGGCGCTGCGCATCGACCACGACAACGCGGGCGTCGCCACCGGCGCCGCCTTCAGCGGCGACGGTCGCTACCTGTTCGTGGCGTTCGAGACGAGCCGCGAGGTGGCGGTGTACGACGTGCAGAACGGCTTCCAGCTCGACCGGCTCGCCGTCGGTCGCGCGCCCGAGAGCGTGGCCTTCTCGAGCGACGGCTCGCGACTCTACGTGCACAACTTCATGGACCGCAGCGTGTCGCGCTTCGACGTGAGCAACATCCTC
This sequence comes from uncultured Spirochaetales bacterium, assembly GCA_964653555.1. Taxonomy (GTDB): domain Bacteria; phylum Myxococcota_A; class UBA9160; order UBA9160; family SMWR01; genus JAHEJV01. The sequence goes on from CAZZFT010000023.1 coordinate 17,446, forward strand.
ACCCAGCACGTCCCCGGCGCCAACGACCTCGGCACCACCTCCGTGGTCGCATCCGAGTCGTTGACGCCCCAGGTGCTGCTGGGCAAGCAGCTGTTCTACGACGCCTTCGACGACCGTCTCGCGCGCGACAACTACATGAGCTGTGCGTCCTGCCACAACGACGGCGGCCAGGACGGCCGGGTGTGGGACCTGACCGCCTTCGGCGAGGGTCTGCGCAACACGATCGACCTGCGCGGGCGTGCCGCGACCGGACACGGGCCGGTGCACTGGACGGGCAACTTCGACGAGATCCAGGACTTCGAGCTCCAGATCCGCAACCTCGCCGGCGGCCTGGGTCTGATGAGCGACGTCGACCTCGCCGTCGGCACCCGCGACGAGCCGCTCGGCGACCCGAAGGCGGGCGTGAGCCCCGACCTCGACGCGCTCGCCGCCTATCTCGCCTCGCTCACGAACGTGCCGCCGAGCCCGGAGCGGGCGGGGGGCGCCTTCTCGACCGCCGCCGAGCAGGGTCGCAAGCACTTCGCCGACCTGGGCTGCGGCTCGTGCCACTCGGGCGCGGTGTTCACCGACAGCGCCCTCGACGTCCGCCACGACGTCGGCACGATCGGCGCGGGTAGCGGGAAGCGGCTCGGCCAGCCCCTCGACGGCTTCGACACGCCGACGCTGCTGGGGGTCTGGGCCACGGCGCCCTATCTCCACGACGGCTCCCAGGCGGGCCTCGAGGGCGCGATCGGCGCCCACCAGACGGCGACGGCGACCGAGCGCGCCGAGCTGGCGGCCTTCCTGCGCCAGCTCCAGGACGGCGACCTCCAGCCGCCCGCCAACGGGGCGCCGCAGCTTCCGGCGCTCGCGGATCCGGGCGGGCGCGTCGGCGACGCGGTGCTGCTCTCCGCCGCGGCCGTCGACGGCGACGGAGACGAACTGTCCTACAGCGCCTCGGGCCTGCCCCAGGCACTGACGATCGACCCCGACTCGGGGCAGATCTCGGGAACGCTGACGAGCGAGGGCACCTTCGCCGCCACGGTGGACGTCGACGACGGACGGGGCGGCGCGGACGAGGTCGCCTTCACCTGGACGGTGGAGCCCGCTCCGTCGGGCACGGGCCAGGACACGGTAGTGAACGGCCAGGTGCAGCTCGTCTACGCGCTGGGCGACAACTGCGACCCTGGCTCTCTCGCGGCCCGCTGCGGCGGACACCTGCTCGCCCTCGACGGCGTCGCCCTCGATCCCGCCGCGATCGACGACTCCCCCCATGTGGGAAGCCATCTGCAGAGCTTCGTCTCGACCAGCAACGCAGGCCCGCTCGCCAACCTGATCTTCGACCTGGGCGCGCCCGGTACGGCCGATGCGGTGGTCATGTGGCAGTACCTCGGAGGCAAGCTCGAGCAGCAGGTGCAGGGCTACGAGATCCGCACCGGCGCCACCCTCGCGGCCGGCGGCCAGTCGCTGGTGAGCCCGGTGCTGGTGGCCGCGGGCACCCTCACGCATGGTACCGTCGACAACACCGGCCAGCGCGCGGGCAACCTCGCCCTTCAGCGCTACGTGCAGATCGTCGGCACGAGCAACTACGGCTCCACCAGCGCCTACGGGCTCGGTGCGGTGGCGTTCGTCCAGACGGGGGAGGCGCCACCGCCGCCGGCGAACCGGCCGCCGGTGCTCCAGCCGCCGGCGGACCGCACCGGGAACGTGGGCGACGTCGTGATCCAGCTCTTCCAGGCGAGCGACCCCGACGGCGATCCGCTCCTGTTCAGCGCGCCGGGGCTACCCCCTGGCGTCACCCTCGATCCGGTCTCGGGCATCGCCTCGGGCACGCTGGACGCCGAGGGCGTGTTCGCGACCACCGTCACCGTGGACGACGGCCGCGGCGAGAGCGACTCGCAGCCCTTCACCTGGACGGTCTCGGCCGCGCCTCCGCCGGGCGGCGGTGGCGAGGACGTCTGGATCAACGACCAGGTGACGTTGGTCTACGCGCTGGGCAATCCCTGCGGCGACGACTACGTCACGCCGGGCGCGCGCTGCGCCGGGCAGCTCCTGGTCCAGAGCGGGCTCGACACCACCGCCATCGCGATCGAGGGCTGGCTTCACGTCGGCAAGAACACGGAGAGCCTGGTCTCGAACGGAGGCGGGCCGCTGGCGAACCTGATCTTCGACCTGGGCGCGCCCGGGGCCGCCGACTCGATCGTGATGTGGCAGTACTACGGCCGCAAGCTCGAGCAGCAGGTGCAGGGGTTCCAGATCCTCACCAGCAACGCGCTCGGCGCGGACGGTCAGTCGCTCGAGAGCCCGATCCCGGTCACGACCGGCACGCTCGTCCAGGGCACGGTCGACAACTCGGGCCAGCGCATCGACGGATTGTCCCTCGGCCGCTACGTCCAGATCGTGGGGACGAGCAACTACGGCTACCCGGACTCCTACGGGCTGGGCAAGGTCGCGTTCATCGCGCACTGAGCGCGAGCGGGTATCGGTTCCGCGCCTCGCGCCCAAGAAGGGCGCGGGCCCGGCCCGCTCGAGCGATGCCCGCGTTACCCTCCCGCGCGTGAATCGAGAGCGCAGCCTCACGGTGATCAAGGGCGGCCCGGACACCGCCCGCTTCTCGTGGCTGCTCGCGGCCCTGATCGTCGCCCTCGCGTTGCCGCCGGTCCTGCACTCGTTCGGCGTGGAGGTGGCCAGCCTGCGCCTCGGACTGGTGGCGGTGCTGGTGGCCTCGATCTTCGTGGTGAGCCGCCGGCGCTCCTCGCTGTGGCTGGGCATCGCACTCGCGATCCCGGCGATCGCGATGGACTGGGCGAGCCTCGCCGTGGGCTCCCGGGAGCTCGCGATGGCGAGCTCGGTGGTCGCCATCCTCTTCCTCGGCCTCGTGATCGTGGCCACGGGCGAGAGCCTGATGCGCACCGAGCGCGTCACCACTGACACGATCCTCGGCGGGATCTGCGTCTACCTGCTGCTGGGCCTGCTCTGGGTGTCGGCCTTCACGCTGCTCGAGATCGCCCAGCCGGGCTCGCTGCTGGTGAACGGCATGGCGCTCGACCAGGGCGGAGCGGAGGCCCACGAGGCCTTCCGGTTCACGGAGATCCTCTACTTCAGCTTCGTTACGCTGACCACGGTCGGCTACGGCGACATCACCCCCGCCACGTCGGGAGCGCGCGCCCTGGCGAGCGGGGAGGCGATCGTGGGCCAGCTCTACGTGACGATCTTCGTCGCGCGCCTGGTGGGGCTCCACCTCGCGCACTCGCGCCAGAGCGCGCACGACTCGTGACGCCCGCTCAGCGGGGAGCCGTCGCGACGACGGCGGCGTAGCCGCCTTCCTCCACCTCGACCACCGCGCGGCGCGCGGTGGCGCCGACCCCCTCGAGCTCCACGACGATCTCGTAGGAGCCGGGATCGACCTCGGCGCGAGCCACCCAGACGCGGCCCGGCAGGAAGGTCCACGAGCGCGTGTCGGGCCGGTCCAGACCCACCAGCACCGCCTCGGTTCCCAGCGCGGCGAGCGTGCCCAGCACGCTGCCCGCCTGGTTGCCGGCCGCCCGCGCGCCCTCGGCGGCCCCGGCGCGCACGATCATCCGCGACAGGGCGGCGCCCAGGATGCGCGGCTTGAGCATCTCGTACTCGGTCCTCACCTCCGCCGCGATGTCGGCCAGCAGCTCGGGCTGCACCTGCCGACCGTTGATGTGCACCTTTCCCCCGCGCACCTCGCTCGGCACGTTCTCGAGCTCGGGGTACACCACTACCTTGAAGACGCTGCGCTCGAGGATGTCCGTGTTGCCGGTGATCCAGGTGCCCGCGATCCCGATCGCGGCGCCGACGGGAATGCGCTTGGGCACCTTGATCGGCGTGCGACCGCCCGCGATCACGATCAGCAGCTCGCCCTTGCGGCGGGGAGGGGCGCCCCCGCGCTTCACCGCCGCGTCGAGGGAGTGGAGGTCGCCGCTTCCCTGGCCCTGGGCGTCCTGGTAGTAGCGCAGGGCGCGCGGCGCCTCGCCCAGCTTCTCGAAGACGAAACCGGCGAGATAGGCGCCGAGGCGGCCCTGCGGATGATTCTTGCCGAGGGTCTCCAGGTAGTTGCGGATCACCTGGTAGCGCCGCGCCTCGACCGCCGCGCCCTGGAGGTCGGCCAGCGCGAGGTAGTTGAGCATGTTGAAGGCGTTCAGCGACGCCTCCTCGACCGGGGGCGCCCGGTACTCCTGGGCGCTGTCGCTGTACACGTAGGAGCCGATCTTCCCGACCGTGTCGAGCTTGAGATCGATGATCTCGAGCTGGCTCTCGGCCGCCGAGAGGTCGCGGGCGCTGGGCTTCCAGGCGTCCTGGGCCTGGAGCACGATCGCGCGCTCCAGCACCGCCAGGCTCTGGTTGGAGCTCCAGACCTCGGGCAACTCGTCGCGGGAGTCGACGCCGATCACCGCGTTGATGCTCGCCTCGGCGGCGGGCCAGTCGCCCCGCTCGGCGGCCCGGTGCGCGGCGCGCAGGTGATCGGAGTAGGTGGCGCAGCCGGTGAGGACGGCGACGCCGAGCAGGAGCGCCGCGCGCGGCCGGATCGCGGGGGGATGCCCGGCACGGACCACGGTGGAGGCCGGATCAGCGCTTGAGCTGCTTGCTGCGGGTGGACTCGTGCTGCCACGTCACCAGGCCCGTCTCGACGTCCAGCACCTGCATGAACAGGCTGTACTGGAGACGGCGCGTGTTCGAGAGCTTCTCGTCCACCGAGGTGATGCGGCCTGTCACGAAGTACTTGGCGCCGAGCTGGCGGCCCGCGCGCTGGGCGGTCTTCGGGTCGAACATCGCGCCGCCCTGGCGGCGGATCTCGTCGGCCAGCGCCTCCTGCTCGTTGCGCGCCACCACGCGCACTTCGCCGCTGTTCACGAGCGACGTCTCGATCGAGGACAGGATCGTCAGCAGCTGGTCCTCCAGGTGCTGAGTGGTGCGGTTCTCGATCGGCCAGATCGCGACGATCGGCGGCGGATTCGCCGGCACGACGGTCTGCTGCCAGAAGCGGGAGGCCGAGAGCGAGTCGATGTTCTGGGCGACCAGATACGTGATGTCCTCGCGGTCGAGCCCGACGCCCAGGGCCGGCTGGTCCAGGTCGGGGTTCGCCGTTCCCGCGCCGCCGCGGACCGCCCGGGGCGCGCAGCCGACCGCGGGCGAGAGGAGCAGGAGAGCGGACAGCAGAGCCGGGGCGGCCCGGCGGAGTCGAGACCTCACGGGGTCCTCCGGTCTTCTCAGTCGTTGGGGGGGAAGAATCCGGCGATCGCGGTGACCGGCAGGAAGACGATGTCGAGGGGGACCGTGAACAGGAACATCGGGGCCTTCGCCGCCGGGTGGAGGGTCGAGTTGGAGACGCCACGCGTGAGGGCGAACAGGTACTCGGTCGTGTAGATCGCGGGCTCGGGAACCGGGCGCGGCTCGTAGGTGGGCTCCAGCGTTCCCGGGCGCGATTCGTCCCCGCTCTGGGCCAGGCACGGGGCGAGCGGGACGCACGAGATCAACAGCACGGCGATGCCGACGCGAAGGGCTCGGATCACGATTCCGCCTCCTCCCGAGAAGCGCGCACAGCGTGCCGCATCGACCCCGCGCGGGCCAGCGCAGCGTCGGGTCGCCGTCCGGACGGCGCCCGCGCCGTCTACTCCCCGTCGAGGGCGGAGGCCACGATCTCGCGCGCCTCGCGCAGGATCGCCTCGAGATGGTCGCGATCGCGGAAGCTCTCCGCGTAGATCTTGTAGACGTCCTCGGTACCCGAGGGACGCGCGGCGAACCAGCCGTTCGCAGCGGTCACCTTGAGGCCGCCGATCGGCGCCCCGTTGCCGGGAGCCTCGGTGAGCTTGGCCGTGATCGGCTCGCCGGCGAGCTGAGACGCGCGGACGCTCGCGGGCGAGAGCTTCGCGAGCCGGGCCTTCTGCTCCCGTGTCGCTGGGGCGTCGACACGCGTGTAACAGGGAGCGCCGAGCTCCTCGGCGATCGCGCGGTAATGCTCCCCCGGGTCGCTTCCCGTGCGCGCGGTGATCTCGGCCGCAAGCAGGTCCATGATCAGCCCGTCCTTGTCGGTGGTCCACACGGTGCCGTCGCGGCGCAGGAAGCTGGCGCCCGCGCTCTCCTCACCCGCGAAGCAGCAGGAGCCGTCGACCAGCCCCGACACGAACCACTTGAAGCCCACCGGGACCTCGTACAGCCGCCGCCCGAGTCCGCTCACCACGCGGTCGATCAGGCCGCTCGAGACCAGCGTCTTGCCGACCACGGCACCCTCCGGCCAGTCCGGGCGATGCGTCAGCAGATAGCGGATCGCGACGGCCAGGTAGTGGTTCGGGTTCATGAGCCCCGCGGAAGGGGTGACGATCCCGTGGCGGTCGGCGTCCGGATCGTTGGCGAAGGCCACGCGGTAGTGATCCTTCAGATCGACCAGTCGGGCCATCGCCCAGGGGCTGGAGCAGTCCATCCGGATCTCGCCGTCGTGGTCGACGGTCATGAAGGAGAAGGTCGGATCGACGCGCGGGTTCACCACCTCGATGTCGAGCCCGTACACCGCGTTGATCGGCTCCCAGTAGCGGACGGCGGAGCCGCCGAGCGGGTCCACGGCCAGCGCAAGACCGGCCGCGCGGATCGCCTCCATGTCGACGACGGAGCTCAGATCGTTCACGTAGGGGAGGGAGAGGTCCTCCTCGCGCGTGGTCGAGGCCCGCATCGCGCGCTCCAGGGGGAAGCGCTTCACCGACGCGTTGCCGACGCGCAGCAGATCGTTCGCGCGGTCCTGGATCCAGTTCGTCACGTCGGTGTCGGCGGGCCCGCCGTTCGGCGGGTTGTACTTGAAGCCGCCGTCCTGGGGCGGATTGTGCGAGGGGGTCACGACGATCCCGTCGGCGTGGCCGTCGCTGCGCCCTCGGTTGTGGACCAGGATGGCGCGCGAGATCACCGGGGTGGGCGTCCAGCCATCGCCCTGCTGGAGGCGCGTCTCCACGCCGTTCGCCGCCAATACCTCCAGAGCCGTGCGCTGGGCGGGGCCCGAGAGCGCGTGGGTGTCCTTGCCCAGGTAGAGGGGTCCGTCGATCTCCTGCGCGCGGCGGTAGTCGCAGATCGCCTGGGTGATCGCGAGCACGTGTGCCTCCGTGAACGAGCCGGAGAGCGACGAGCCGCGGTGTCCGCTGGTCCCGAAGCGGACGCTCTGGTCGGGGTCGTCCGGGTCCGGCTTGCCCGCGTAGTACTCGCGCTCCAAGCGCGCGACATCCACCAGCAGCTCTTTGGGTGCGGGCTTGCCCGCGATGGGGGAGAGCGTCATGGCGCCAGGCTAGAGGACCGGGCACGCCGGTGCCTGCCGTGACCGAGGGTGGGCCGCGTCACGCGCCTGCTTGAACAGCTTCTTCATCCCGGCTTCGTCCCGTCCGATGTTCGGGTAGACCTCGCTGTAGGTCCCGTCCAGATAGGCCTGCGCGACGAGCGCCGGCCCGCCGTGCCCCGGGCCGATCACGTAGATATGTCGAGGTCGTGCCACACGATCACCCGGTTCAGGTGCACGTAGAGGAAATTCAGGCCCGGCGTGGTGCCCCAGTGGCCGAGCAGACGCGGCTTCACGTGCTCGCGCGCCAGTGGCTTGCGGAGCAGCGGGTTGTCGAGCAGGTAGATCTGACCCACGGAGAGGTGGTTCGAGGCGCGCCACAGCGCGTCGAGCTTGCGCAGCTCCGTCTCGGACAGGTCGCTCGGGTGCCGCTCGGGTGCTCCCCCGAGCACTTCGTCGTGCGGACTGTCTCCACAGCCGTTTCCTCCCATTTCGAGGCAAGTCTCGGTCGACGAGCGGCGCAAGGACCATGCCACCCGACCCGGACCACTCCCGATATAATGCGCCTTCCCAGGGGAGGGCCTTCCGCTTGCTCGCGCGACGCGCCCGGCGACCCGGGCCTTACCAGGCGGTCGCCCTGCTGCTCGGGGCGACCCTCCTCTCGGCGGTCCCCGCCGGCGCAGCCGAGCCGGCGCCCGTAGCCAGCGCGCCCGAGACGCCGGCGGTGCCCCAGACGGTCGCCCTCGGCGAGATGCCCGGCCGCCTCGAGTCCACCGAGCTGCTGCTGCGCAAGACCCGGAACCTGGTCGAATCCGACGACCAGACCCACGACGCCGAGGCGGCGCTACCAGGGCTGCGAGGGCACACCGACGAAGGCCTGAGCGTCCTCGAACGCTTCCTGGCCAGCACACCCGCGCGCGCCCGTCTCACCGGAGCGATCGCCGACTGGAAGTACCGGCGCGAGGGTCTCACCGAGTGGAAGGATCGCCTGGCGACCCGCGCGGACCGGCTGGAGCAGGCGATGAACTCCGTCCAGGCGGAGCGGGACCTGTGGGTGCGGACCCGCGACGAGGCCCGGGCGGCGGGCGTCCCGGCCGCCGTGCGCACGCGCCTGGACACCACCATCGACAGCTGCGAGAAGGTCCTGCTGCTCGCGCGCCGCCAGCGCAACGCGGTGCTGACGCTCCAGGATCAGTTCGTCCAGCTCCAGCTGGCGGCGGACGACGCGATCGCGCGGATCGCGGCGGCCAAGGACGCCTACCGGGCCCACCTGTTCCAGCCCGACGCCCCCGCGCTGTGGCGGGACCTGTGGAGCTTCCGCTTCGGCGCTCAGAAGGACGCGGTGGGGAATTCCCTCCTGGATGATGGGCAGAACCTGCTCGACTTCGCCCGCACCAACGCGCCCCGCCTGCTACTGGACCTGTTGATCTTCGGCGCGCTCTTCTACGGAACCCTGGCGCTGCGGCGGCGCGTGGCGAAGTGGACCGAGACGGATCCCGAGCTGGGTCGGTCGGCCGCGATGTTCGAGCGTCCGGTCTCGCTGGCCCTGCTCGCGATGGTGCTGCTGCTGCCCAGCATCCACGTCCATCGCCCGAGCGTCGTCGTCGACCTGGTGCGCCTGCTGCTGCTGATCCCTGTGGTGCGGCTGCTCGCCCCGCTCTTCGAGGCGGCGGTGCGGCCCCTGATCGGGATGGTGGCCGGCCTCTACGTGCTGATGCGCCTCCAGGACCTATTGGACGCCTCGGTGCTCGGCAAGCACGTCTTGTTCCTGTTCCAGCTCGTGGTTTCGATCTCCTTCCTGCTGTGGCTGATGCGGCCCGCGCGCTTGAAGCAGCTGCCCGCGTCGGCGCGCCTGCCCGGGGGCCTGCGCCTGGGCACGCGGGCGGCGCTGGTGCTGCTGGTGACGTCGCTCCTGGCGGGCGCCCTCGGCTTCCGCTCCCTGTCCACGCTGCTCGGAAACGGCGTCCTCACTTCGACCTTCCTGGCCCTGGTCGCCTACGCCGCGGTGCGCGCGGTCGAGGTGGTGCTGCGCGTCCTGCTGAGCACGGACCGCGCGCGCCAGCTCGGCCTCGTGCGCCAGCGGGGCGATGCGCTGGTGCGGTCCACCACGCGGGTCGTCACGGCGGCGATGAGCGTCCTGTGGCTACTGCTGACGCTCGATGCCTTCGCCGTGCGCGACCCCCTGCTCGAAGCGGGCCGCTCGCTGCTGGACTTCGCCGTCGAGGTGGGCGAGCTGAAGCTCTCCGTCGGAGACGTCCTCGCCTTCGCGATCACCCTGGCGGCGGCCTTCGGGATCTCCCGCGTGATACGCTTCTTCTTGGTCGAGGAGGTGTTCACGCGCATGCACGTGCAGCGCGGCATCTCCAACGCGATCTCCACACTCCTCCACTACGTGATCCTGATGCTCGGCTTCGTGCTCGCCCTCTCCGCGGCGGGCATGGACTTCACCCGCGTGACCCTGCTGGCCGGCGCCTTCGGCGTCGGCATCGGCTTCGGGCTCCAGAACGTCGTCAACAACTTCGTCTCGGGTCTGATCCTGCTCTTCGAACGGCCGATCCAGACCGGCGACATCATCGACGTGGGCGGGGTGATGGGCGAAGTGCGACGCATCGGCGCGCGCTCCAGCACCGTGCGCACCTTCGACGGGGCCGAGGTGATCGTGCCCAACGCCACGCTGATCTCCGACAAGGTGGTGAACTGGACCCTGTCGGATCGCCTGCGCCGGATCGACGTCAGCGTGGGCGTCGCCTACGGAACCGACCCGGCGCAGGTGATCGAGATCCTGAAGCGGATCGCGGCGGAGAACACCTCGGTGCTGCACTACCCCGAGCCCCAGGTGCTGTTCACGGGCTTCGGCGACAGCTCGCTGAACTTCATGCTGCGGACGTGGATCCCGCGCTTCGAGGACGGCCTCCAGCTCCAGAGCGACCTCTCCGTGCAACTGTGCGCGGCGCTGGCCGAGGCGGGCATCGAGATCCCCTTCCCCCAGCGCGACCTACACTTGCGGAGCGTGCCGCCGGGGATGGGCCCGCCAGCGGGATCCGATGCTCCCGACGAGGAGGTTTGAGCCCGATGGACGAAGCACGCCCGCGCTCGGAAGTTGTCCGAACCACCCTGGCGGTGCTGTTCGTCGCGCTGCTGATCGGCTCCTCGCTCTGGGTGCTGCGCCCCTTCCTGCCGGCGCTGATCTGGGCGGCCATGCTCGTGGTGGCAACCTGGCCGCTCCTGAATCTCGTGCAGGCGGCCGCGCGCGGCAGCCGCGCCTTCGCCGTCACCGTCATGACGGTGTCCGCCTTCGTCGTATTCGCGATCCCGGTGCTGCTGGCGATCACGACGATCGCGGGGCACGCGCCGGACCTGATCTCCTGGTCCGAATCGGCCGCTCCCGAGCTCACGGGAAGCACTCCTCCCGCCTGGCTCGACGAGATTCCGCTCGTAGGGAAGGGGCTCGCCGAGCGCTGGAAGGAGACCGTGGACCTGCCGCGCGAAGAGCTGGCCCAGCGCCTGTCCCCCTACGTGAAGCCGGCGATCCGCTGGTTCCTCGCCCAGGTGGGCGGTCTCGGCCTGCTGGTCCTGAACGTCCTGCTGACCGGGATCCTGGCGGCCGTCCTCTATGCGAGAGGGGAGGCGGTCGCGGAGACCCTGCGCGCCTTCGCCCGGCGCCTGGCCGGACCGCGCGGGGATCGCGCGGTCCGGCTGGCCGGCCAGGCGATCCGGGGCGTTGCCCTCGGCGTGGTCGGCACGGCGCTGATCCAGAGCGCGCTCGCCTGGCTAGGCGTGGCCCTGGCCGGCGTCCCCTACGCCGGACTGCTGACGGCGGTGATGTTCCTGTGCAGCGTGGCCCAGATCGGGCCGACCCCGATCCTGCTCGGCTGCATCGCCTGGCTCTGGTGGCAGGGCAACGTCACGACGACCGTAGTGTTCGGCGTGTGGAGCCTCTTCGTCGCGACGATCGACAACGTGTTGCGCCCGCTCCTGATCCGTCGGGGTGCCGACCTGCCCCTGCTCCTGATCTTCGCCGGGGTGATCGGCGGCATCGTCGCCTTCGGCGTGATCGGGATCTTCATCGGCCCGATGCTGCTGGCGGTCGGCTACACGCTGCTCCTGGACTGGATTCACGAGGCACCACAGGAGAGGGAGGGCGAGACGGTCGCTGACCCCGCCCCTTCCGACGCTGCTTCGAGATCCGCGTGATCCTCGAGCCCTGAGCGCACTACCGGCGCGACGTCACGACGAGGCGCTTCAGGTCACGGTCCTCCGGAGGGATCCAGTCGTTCGATCCCTTTCGGATGTTCCAGAACAAGAGCTCGGGCAGACTCATGAACGTCCCGCGAAGGCCGCGGGTCAAGATCCTGCCGCGGTCGACGGGGGCGGTCACCAGTCCGAGGACGCTCTCTCCGAGCCCCGCGGCGAGGTTGACGGCGCCGAGGACCGGTCGCCACAGCACGGTCTCGTCGGTGAAGAAGACGAAGAACGAATCGGCGGAGCGTCGCCGATAGCTCCGAGCGCTGAAGGTGTTGGATTCACGCAGGGCCAGCCAGAGGGGATCTTCCGTCTTCCTCATCTCCCGAAGACGCGCCTGGCGATAGGACCAGATCGTCTCTCGAGCGACGACCCGGTAGTCCTCGTTCACCCTCGAGGCCGACACGAACGGTATGAAGGCCAGGGAGCCCTTCCCGCTGATGTGGCCGCCGAGCTGCTGCTGGGAGAGCCGAGCCGAATTTCCGAAGCTGTCGTTCAGCGTGTCGAAGAGCGCGGTTACGCAGTTCCGGGTGATCAGACCGTAACGATAGAGCTGGCGCATCCGGCGGTCGTAGTCGCGCGCGCGAGCGCGCGCGAGCGCCCACTGCTCGGATCGCCGCTGCACGTCGCCTTCGAGGGAGACCGGAATCGGAAGATCTCGCGCACGGGATGGGACGAGATGGCCCTTGGCGATCCGGAGGCTTCCCGATTCGCGAACCGCCCTCGAGATCTCGAAATAGCGATTGCTCCGCTCCTCGAGACGCTCCCAGGCCAGCTCGTCCGGCTGCGGTTGGTCGCGCAGATACGCCAGGGACGCCTCGAACTCGCGGCGATTCTCCTCGAGAATCCGCGCGCCCTCCGCCGAGCCCGGATCGACCGTCGCGGAGTCGACCTCGGTGGACTCGGGGAAGGTGTCGAGGAAGACGAGGTGTCCGGTCTCGATCGATCGATGCAGGGTGCCGAGCCGGGCCAGTGCGACGAGAAAGATCCGCCCCCAGTCCGAGCGTCGCGAATCGGCGAGATCGAGCAGCTGTGCCTCCAGAGTCCGAGCGAATCGCCGAAGCGCGTCGATCTCACGCGAATCGAGATCGAACGCTGCGTCTCGTGGTGCATGATAGGAGTCGGAATCCAGCGCATTCGCCTGCTCGAGAACATCGATGGCGGCCAGGCCCGAGGCGACGTCGAGCCAACGGCTCGAAATCGAGCGCTCGAAGGCTGGATGGTCATAGACCGAGTCCGGTGGTCGAATCGTCGCCGGGAGGGGATCCCTCTCTGCGAGAACGTCCAACTCACGCATCAGCTCGCGTCGCCGGCGAACCAGGACGTCGGCACCGTGGCGACGGAAGAGGTTTCGACGCAGCTCCAGCAGCCACGGAGCCCCCGACTCCGGCCGAGTCGGCTGCATGTCGAAATAGCCGAGTCCCGGGACGGCGAGGCGCAGCGGTTCGGATCGAGCCGCCGCGAGCTGCGCGCGATCGCGCAGACGCTCGAGGAGTCGTTCGTCGCGGGTCAGTGCGCGAGCGGTCTCGAGCTGCGCTTCCTGCGCTCGATGCCGCGTGCGGAATCGAGCGACGATGGCAGCGAATGCCTGCTCCGAGACCTCGATCCGGGACGCGTGGATGGTCCGATTCTCGACGAGGGCGTAGTCGAAGAAGAAGTCTTCGGTCCGATCGCGCTTGAGGACCAGGAGTCCGTCTTCGTTCTGGAAGTGGTAGACGAATCGACCCAACCGAACGGCCGCGTGCCCGCCACTCGAGCCGTCATCGTTGGCCACGATGTAGAGGTAGTCGAAACGAGCCTCTCCCGCGCTCGCGCCCGGTCCGGCGAGACTGGCCAGAAGACAGCCTGCTACCGCGAGGCTCCGTCGGTGCGATCCCCGAGGATCCGAAGGCCGTCGCGACGATGCCCCCCCGAAGCAGCGCTGGACGTGCCCTCGGACCGCGTCACGCTCCTCCATCCGAGGACGCCGCGCCGACGGCGGTCGACTGGTACCCCTTCCGCAGCTCGCTCGCCTTGGTGAGGTCGTCTCCGAAGAGGTCCTTGGAGAACTTCTGGAAGGCTTCGGCCCCCATCCCCGCTTCGGCGACACCACGGCCGATCGCCTGGCAGGTGTTCGGATCCGTCTCCCAGTTGGTGATTCCGCGCTCCATCGCGAGCTTCGACACGGAGCTCCGGAACGCACCGATGTCGCCCCCGCTGTGCGCATAGGTGCCGGCCAGCTGCGCCACGTCGGCCTGATAGGAGGCCGCGTCCTGGGGCTTCTCCGGCTCGCCCGAATCGTCCTTGCCGCTGGACGACCCCGAGGAGCTCTTGCTCGGGCTGCTGATCGAGTCCGAAATGGACTCGGAGCTCTTCGAGAAGGAGCAGGCCGAGAACGTCGCCAGCATCACGGCGGCGATGAGGAGGATGGAAATGCGCATGGGAACCTCTTTGCTGGGCGGGAGAGAACTCGTGCCGAAGGTAGCTCCGAAACCGGGTCCGGAGAGGGCGCGATCCGGGAAATCCCTATCGCCGAGCCGACTATCCTCCGAGCGCGATCGCGACCCCCACGAGCCCCAGGCCCACGAACAGGAACGCCAACCCGGCGAGCCACGGCTTCGTGTAGACCTGCACGCCCCACTCGTAGCCGACGACGAACAGCAGCCCGACGAGCAGGGCGTTGGACACCCGCAGCGCCCACCAAGGCTCGCGGATCAGCAGGAACGGGATCGCGGCGGGAACGGTCGAGAGCACCACCAGCACCGCGCTCGCGAGCGCGCCGTAGAGATCCTCCTTCCACAGCCGGGTGTGCTCCGGCAGAGCGCGGAGCGCCACCCCATGGATCAGGCGCTCCAGCCGCTGGCGCTCCTCGTCGGTGGCGCTGTTGGATCTCTTCGTGGCTCATCGGGCGGTCTCATCCGCCGGCGACGTGCTCTTCCTCGGAGCCGGAGACCATTTCGAGGAGGAACACCCAGAGCGGGGCGCCGAGCAGGATCCTGCGGCCGGAGCGCTTCGCCGAGGCTCGCCGCCAGGGCCTCCCCCACCTCCCGCCAGCCGGGGGCGGCGGACCGCGCCTGGTTGACCTCCAGCTCGAAGCCGACGTAGCGGGCCGCGGGGTGCCGTCGTCGGAGCCAGGCCGCCAGGCCGTCGGTGCAGCCGCGGTAGGGATAGTTGAAGCGCACGCGCAGCCCGAGAGCGCGCTCGCGCAGGTGCTGGCCCCAACGCCGGGCGAACGTGGCCTCGCGCGGACGTCGGCTATCGAAGAGGAGCCCGACGTCGGCGTTGCGCACCGCGCCGTCGATCACGGGAGTGAAGCTGTGCACCGCCACGTGCACGACGTGACCGCCGCGATTCACGATGCGACGGATCGCGGCCTCGACGTCCTCCCGATGGGGCAGCCAGTAGCGGTCGAGGATCTCCTGACGCTCTTCCCGAGGGAGCCCCTTGGTGAACGACGACCAGATGCGGGGGTTGCTCGGCGAGCGGTTGGACTCCACGAGCAGCCGGCTCCAATGGGTGACGAGCAGCGGCCGTTCGAGCCGTCTCGCCAGCAGGCGAGCCAGGCGCAGGGCCCCCGGATCCCAGCCCCGGTGCGACGCGAGCACGTCCTCGGCGCCGGCGAAGAGCGCGGCGTAGCGCCGCGGGATGCGATGGTCGGCGTGCTCGCAGGTCAGCACGAGGGTGGGCGCGGTACTTCTGACAGCCGTCACGCTCGTCGGCTCTCCCAGTCCTTCGGTCGGATACGCAGCAGGTTCCCGTCGTACGAGCCGACACCGAGGAAGATCGCACCGATCAGGCGATGGACGCTCGCCCGGTAGTACTTGGTACCGTGGGCGGGATTGTCCAGCAGTGGGTCGGCGATCGCTACCGACTGGTCGCTCTCGCGGTAGCCGCACAAGGCCCCAGTACAAGCGGCCCCCTCGCTGGAACGGCTCGTCGCTCCTCGGAGCGGCGTAGGACAGCCCGGATCTCCGGAATTTCCTTCCCAGTGACGTCCGGATCGGTGACGTCCGGATCGACTTCGTGAAGAAGCTGCGGCGCCACTACACTCTGGTCCGAGGGATCGCCGGGCAAACGCTGCCCCCGGTTCTCCCTGCTCGCGACGGGAGCGGCGCACGTGTCCGAGGAGGGCCAATGCATGGTCGAAGAATCGAAGCTTGGATTTCTCGACTCGCTCGCGGGGCTCTTCCGCGGCCGGTCCGAGCCGAAGGCGGCCTCTTCGTCGACGCCCGTTGCGGGAGGCTTCGAGACGCTGCGCACCGGCTTCGAAGCGGCGCTGCGCGAGCTGGACCAGAAGGCGGAGGAGCTCCGCCGCGAGAGCGGCTCGTCGAGCGGAGCCGCCGCGACCGCGCGCAGCGACGAGGAGCGGGCCGCCGAGCGCGCTGCCGAGCGCACTCACAGGATGGAGGCCGCGCGCGCTGCGATCCGCGAGGACATCGCGGGCGCGCACACACGTCTGGGAACGGGCCTGGAGAAGACGGACCTCGAGGCGCTCGCCGGCTACCTGGAAGAGGTGGCCGCGCTGGCCGAGACCGGCCGCAGCTCCCACGAGCTGCTCCCGCGCGCCCGCTTCACCATCGCGGATCGCGTCCAGCGTGAGACGAGCGAGCTGGCGGTCGCCCGCCTGGTCGCGCTGCTGCAGCGCGCGGGACAGGGATGGCCCGATCCCACCCACTACGCGCCGTCGGCGAAGCCCGAAGAGATCGAGCGGTCGCGTCGGCGACGGCTGGCGGAGACCCGGGAATCCTTCGTGGCGCAGGATCTCGCGAGGACGGCCAAGCGCCTGCTGGGCGTCGTCGACGTCTGGGGCTCCGACTATCCCGACCGCGGCACACCGCTGTGGGAGGAGACGGTGCTCGAGGGCGTCGGCGCCGGGATCCGCGCCGAGCTGGTGAGGGAGTCGATCGAGATCCTGCGACGCGATCGCGATCGGATCCTGGAGCTCACCCGGGCGTCGGTCGGCAAGGAGCTCGCTGCGCTCCAGCAGGTGCTCCAGGCGGGCGTCGTCTCCCTCGAGCAGGCGAACCAGGCCGCCGCGAGCGCGCTGCGCGTGCTCGACGAGGTGGTGCCCGACGTCGCCTGGAAGCAGATCCGAGCGCAGCTGCCCGCCGCCCGGGGAGAGTGGGGCGGCTGACTCCCGTCGCTCCGTTCAGGTGGGGTTCCCGGCTCGCAGGTAGTGCTCGACGGCGGTCTGCACATCGAAGAACGTCCGCTCCCGGCCCAGGGTCGCCCCGAGGCTCGAGCGCTGGAGCATCGACAGCACGTCCGGATGGAGCGCCGCGAGCCACAGCGTGATGCCCTCCCGGCGCAGCCTCTCCTCCGCCTGGGTGAGCATCTTCAGCGCGGTGTACTCGATGTCGATGATGGCGCTGCAATCGATCAGCACGACCCTGGGGTTCGCCTGGCGGAGCAGCAACGTCATCTTCTCTCCGACGCGCTGGGCGTTGGAGAAGAAGATCCGGCCCGCGGGCCGCAGGATCAGCAGGCCGGGCCAGGTCTCGTCGTCGGCGTTCTGCTCCGAGAGCGGCCGGAACACGTTCGTGCCGCGCTTGCGTCCGAGTCGGTACACGGGCGGGTTGGCCGTCTGATGGGCGAGGGCGAGCAGCGAGGCGATCACGGCGACGAGGATTCCGCGCAGCGTGCCGAGCAGCGCCACGCCGCCGAAGGCGATCACCGCCCAGTAGAACTCGGTCCGCCGCACCTGGGCGATCTCGCGGAACTCCTGGGGGTGGATCAGGCCCATCGAATAGACGACGACGATCGCCGCCAGCACCGCGTTGGGCATCAGCGCGATCAGCGGTGACAGCAGGAGGAGCGTCGCGAGGGCCACCGCCGCCGTGACTCCTTCGGCGAGCTGCGAGCGCGCCCCCGCGCTCCGGTTGACCGCCGTCTGGGTCGTGCCGCCGCCGGCGGGCATCGCACCGAGGAGCCCGCCACCGACGTTCGCCAGACCGATCGCCAGGAGCTCCCGGTTCGGCTGCAGGCGCGGCTCCTCGGGCGCGGCGAAGGCGCGCGCGGCGGCGATGCTCTCGGTAAAGCTCATCAGCGCGATCCCCGCCGCGCCCGGCCACATCTGCGCGGCGAGCTGCAGCGAGGGCCAGACCGGGGACGGAAGGCCGCGCGGTACGATGCCCACCGTCTCGACGCCGTGTCGCGACCGCCCGAGCAGACCGGACGCGGCGATGCCCAGGGCCACCGCCACGAGCGGTGCCGGCACCCGCGGCGCGAATCGCTCCAGCGCGAAGAGCAGGGCGAGGATCGCGAGGGAGAGCGCGAGCGCATTCGTCGAGGTCTGGGGCAGATGGTGGACGAGGGAGATCAGGTCGCGGAGGAACCCGGCCTTCTCGATGTGGAGGCCGAGCAGCTTCGGGATCTGGTCCAGGACGATCACCAGCCCGATGCCGGACTTGAAGCCGGTCAGCACCGGGTCGGAGATGAAGTTCGCCACGAAGCCCAAGCGGAGCAGCGAGGCCAGCATCAGCATGGCACCGACCAGCACCGCCAGCGTGGCCACGGCCGTCACCAGCTCGGCGGGCGATCCCTCGGGAACGATCTCGGCCAGCTCGGCAGCGACGAGGATCGCGATCGTGGTAGTGGTGCTGACGCTGAGCGAGCGCGACGTGCCGAGCAGGGCGTAGATCGCCATCGGCACGAACACCGTGTAGAGGCCCACCTGCACCGGGAGGCCGGCGATCGTGGCGTAGGCCATCGCCTTGGGGATGACCACCGCGGAGGCGATCAGCCCGGCGGCGACGTCGGAGCGGATCCGGCTGGAGTCGCGATCCAAGGGACGAGCCCTCCTGGAGAAGACCCCCGACGCCGGGGCCCAGGGGCGAAGGACTACGGCTTCTGGGTCCACTGTTCGTCCGGGACGTTCCAGCCACCGCCCAGCGCGCGGTAGAGGTCGATCACGGCCAGGTACTGGTCGCGCTGGATGCGCGCCAGCGAGACCTCCGCCGGGTAGAGCTGCTGCTGCGCCTCCAGCAGCTCGAAGTAGCTGGCGAGGCCGGAGTCGTAGCGGATGCGCGCGAGTCGCACGGACTCCCGGTAGGCGGCCACCGCGCGTTCCTGGGCGGCGCGCTCGTCGGCCAGCTTGGTCTGGGCGGTGAGCGCGTCGCTCACCTCGGCGAAGGCGTTCAGCACGGTGCCCTGGTACTGGGCCACGGTCTCATCCCAGCCCGCCACCTGGGCGCGGTACTGGCCGAGCAGCGCGAAGCCCTGGAAGAGGGGGCCCACGGCGTTGCCCGCCACGTTCCAGAGATTGAAGTCCTGCTTCAGCAGGTCCGAGAGGTCGTCGCTCTGCTGGCCGTACAGGGCGGTGAGTCCGATGCGCGGGAAGAAGTTCGCGACGGCGACGCCCACCTCGGCGTTGGCGCTCGCCACGGTGTGCTCGGCCTGCTGCACGTCGGGGCGTCGCTCCAGCAGGTCCGAGGGCAGGCCGGGCGGCGTGTCGGGAGGCACCGGGTGATCCTCCAGCGGCGTGCCACGGGGGATCTCGCCGGGCTCGCGCCCGAGCAGCACGCTGAGCGCGTTCTCCTGGGCCACGATGAGCCGCTCGAGCTGGGGGATGTTGGCCTCGGTCTGGGCCAGCGACGCCTCGGCGCGCTGCACCTGCAGCGCGTTGCCGACGCCGCCCTCGAAGCGGCGCTGGAAGAGATCGCGGGTGTCGCGGAAGGAGTCCGCGGTCTCGTGGGCGATCTGAAGCTCGCGGTCGAGCTCCAGGAGCTGCAGGTAGGAGGTGGCCACGCCCGTGGCGAGGGAGAGCATCACGCCGCGCCGGAACGACTCGGTGGCGAGCAGGACCTCCTGCGCCGCCTCGCTGGAGCGGCGGATGCGGCCCCACACATCGATCTCCCACGCCAGCGAGAGGGCGCCGTAGAACAGGTTGAGGGTATCGTGGGGCCTCCCCTGGAACTCGGGCTGCCGCTGGCGACCGGCGCTGCCGTCGTAGCCGATCTGCGGGTAGAAGGGCGACCGCGCCACGCGCACGAGCTGGGAGGACTGCTCGACCCGCGCCACGGCGCTGCGCAGGTCGTAGTTCTGCTGGAGCGCGATCTGGATCAGGCCCTGCAGCACGGGATCCTGGAAGACCTGCCACCAGGGGAGATCCGCGAGCGAGGCGGCCTCGGCGGCGCCCACGTGGCTGCGGTAGTCGGCCGGCGGCGCGACCTCGGGCGGCACGAAGTCGGGGCCCACGGCGCAGCCGGACGCGAGCGCCACGACCAGCGCCAGCGCGGCGGCGAGCGGGGCGCGGATGGCGCGGGGCGCGCGCCTCACGTCCGGGCCTCGGGGCCGGGCGGCGGGCTGACGGAGCCAGGCGCGGCGGGGGGCGCGGGCGTCGCGCCCTCGCCCCGGTGGGCGAAGCGCTCGGTCAGCACGAAGAGCACGGGCACGATGAAGATCGCGATGCCGGTCCCGGCCAGCATGCCGGTGATCACGGTGGTGCCGATGCTCTGGCGCGAGATGGCGCCGGAGCCCGACGCGATCCAGAGCGGCACGCAGCCCAGGATGAACGCGAAGCTCGTCATCAGGATCGGGCGCAGCCGCTGCTCGGCCCCCTTCAGCGCGGCCTGGGTGATCGACTGGCCGCCGCGATCCAGCTCCATTTTCGCGAACTCGACGATCAGGATCGCGTTCTTCGCCACCAGACCGATCAGCATGATCAGGCCGATCTGCGAGAACACGTCGCTGTCGAGGCCGCGCATCCAGATGCCCAGGAACGCGCCGAACACGGCGATCGGCGTGGTGAGCAGCACGCTCCAGGGGAGCGACCAGCTCTCGTAGAGGCCGGCCAGGATCAGGAACACGAAGAAGAGCGAGAGCGCGAAGATGCTGGCGGCGCCGCCCGCATGCTGCTCCTGGTAGGACATGGCGGTCCACTCGGGCGTGATGTCGGCGGGAAGCACCTCCTTGGCCACCGCCATGGCAGCGGCCATGGCCTGGCCGCTGCTGTAGCCGGGGGCGGGGCCGCCCAGGATCTCGGCGCTGCGGAAGAGGTTGTAGCGGTTCACGTACGCCGGGCCGTTGGAGGGACCTGCGTGCACCAGCGTGGAGAGCGGGACCATCTCCTGCTCGTTGTTGCGCACGTAGAACTGGCCAATGTCCGAGGCCGTGAGCCGGTACTGGGGCTCGGCCTGCACGAACACCTTCCACTGGCGGCCGAAGCGGTTGAACTGGTTCACGTAGGCGGAGCCCAGCAGCGCCTGCAGCGTGGTGTAGAGGTCCGTCACGTTCACGCCCAGCTTGAAGACCTTGTCGGGGTTCACGTTGGCGAAGAGCTGGGGCACCTCGGGCCGCCACACGGTGAGCACGCGGGAGAGTTCGGGCCGCGCGTTCGCGGCGGCGATGAAGCGCTGGGCGTTCTCGGCCAGGTAGCTGACGTCGCTGCCGCTGCGATCCTGGAGCATCAGGTCGAAGCCGCCCGAGCTGCCCACGCCGGGAATCGCCGGCGGCGGGAAGGCGAAGGCCTGGGCGCCCGGCATCCCGGCGAGCTTCGTGTTGATCTCGTGCATGATGAGGTCGGCCGTGCGATCGCCGCGCTCGTGCCACGGGTCGAGCTGCACGAAGTAGAAGCCGTTGTAGGTGGACGAGATGCTCGAGAGCAAGCTGAAGCCCACGATCGTGGTGTAGCTCTTCACGCCCTCGGTGCGCGCTAGCAGCTCCTCCACCTGGCGCGCCATTACGTCGGTGCGCTGCAGCGACGCGGCGTCGGGCAGCGAGAGTTGCATGAAGAAGTAGCCCTGGTCCTCGCTGGGCACGAAGGAGGTGGGGAGCGTCCGCCCGATGCCGAGACCCACGATGCCGAGCCCCAGCAGCAGCAGCATCGCGCGCGCGGCGCGGCGGATCGCGGCCGCGGAGACGTCCACATAGCCCTTGGTGGCGCGCTCGAAGGCGCGGTTGAAGGAGGCGAAGCCGCGGCCCAGCGCCCCGGTCGCCGGCTGCTTCGGGCGCAGCAGCAGCGCGGCCAGCGCCGGCGAGAGCGTGAGCGCGTTGAAGGCGGAGATCAACACCGAGATCGCGATCGTGATGGCGAACTGCTGATAGAGGCGGCCGGTGATGCCGGTCATGAAGCCGGCCGGGATGAAGACGGCGGCCAGGATCAGCGCGATACCGATCACCGGACTCGACACCTCGTCCATGGCCTTGATGGTGGCATCGCGCGGCGAGAGCCCGTGCTCGATGCCCACCTCCACGGCCTCCACCACCACGATGGCGTCGTCCACCACCAGCCCGATCGCGAGCACCAGACCAAGCAGCGAGAGCGTGTTCACCGAGAAGCCCAGCAGAGGGAACACGATGAAGGCGCCGATCAGCGAGACGGGCACGGCGATCAGCGGGATCAGCGTGGCGCGCCAGCCCTGCAGGAACAGGAACACCACGATGATCACCAGGATCATCGCTTCGACGAGGGTATGGACGATCTCGTTGATGCCCTCGCTCACCGGGAGCGTCGTGTCCAGCGAGATCGCGTACTCGACGCCGGAGGGGAAGCGCTGGGCGATCTCCTTCATCTGGGCCTTGATGGCGTTCGCGGTGGCCAGCGCGTTCGAGCCGGGCGACTGGTAGACAGCGATCACCGAGGCCGGCTTGCCCATGAAGCGGCCGCGCTGCAGGTAGTTCTGCGCGCCGAGATCGATGCGCGCCACGTCCTTGAGCCGCACCACCGAGCCGTCGGGGTTGGCGCGCAGGATGATGTCGCCGAACTGCTCGGCCTTCACCAGCCGGCCCTGGGCGATGACGTTGTAGGTGAACTCCTGCCCGGGTGGCGCGGGCTCGGCTCCCACCTGGCCGGCCGGGTTCACCACGTTCTGCGCCTGGATCGCGTTCATCACGTCGGTGACGGTGAGCTGGCGGGCGGCCAGGGTGTCCGGCCGCAGCCAGACGCGCATCGCGTAGTCGGTGGTGCCGAAGAGCGTGACGCGGCCCACGCCCGGCACGCGGGCGAGCTGGTCGTTGATGTTGATCGTGGCGTAGTTGCCGAGGAAGTTGGCGTCGAAGGTGTCGTCGGGCGAGTAGATCGGGATCACCAGCAGCGGCAGACCCACGGTCTGCTGCACGGTGACGCCGTAGTTCACCACCGGGGGCGGCAGCTGGCTGGTCGCCTGGGAGAGCCGGTTCTGCGCGAACACCTGGTCGAGGTTCACGTCGGTGCCGACGTCGAAGCTCACCTGCAGCGTCATGGTGCCGTCGCTGCCGTTGGTGGACTTCATGTAGATCATGCCCTGCACGCCGTTCATCTGCTGCTCGATCGGTGTGGCCACGGACTGCTCGACAGTGACCGCGTCGGCGCCCGTGTAGGTGGCGTTCACCTGGATGATCGGCGGAACGATGTCCGGGTACTGGGCGATCGGCAGCCGCTGGAGCATCACCAGCCCGCCCACCACGGTGAGGATCGCGATCACGATCGCGACGATCGGACGGTCGATGAAGAAGCGGGACACGGGCTAGTTCGTGTCCGCGCCGGGAGGAGCCGCGGCGGGCTTCACCTCGCCGGCGGGCGCCGCCGCCGGGGTCGCGGCCGGCGGGGTCGCGGCCGGCGGGGTCGCGGCCGGCGCCTCGGCCTGGGGCGCCACGGGCTTCACCGCCATGCCATCGCGGATCTTCTGCAGGCCCTCCAGCACGATGCGGTCTCCCGCCTGGAGCCCGTCCGTCACCACGTAGTCGCTGCCGGTGGCGGAGCCCAGGGTGACGTTGCGGAACGTCGCCTTGTCATCCGGGCCCACCACGGCCACCTGATTCACGCCCTGCAGGTCGCGCACCGCGCGCTGCGGGATCACGACGGCGTGGTCGAAGTGATCGGTGACGGCGCTGACGCGCACGAACTGGCCCGGCCGCAGCAGGTTGTCCGGGTTCGCGAACTCGCCCTGCAGCTCGAAGGTGCCGGTGGTGGCGCTCACCCCGAGCCCCGCCACGCTGACGCGCCCCGGGTGCGGGTACACGTCTCCGTTGGCCAGCGTGAGCGTGAGGGCCGTGTGTCCCTCCTGGCCCGTCGCCTCCAGCTGGTTCACGCGCTTGGCGAAGCGCAGGTAGTCGATCTCGCTCGGCTGGAAGCTCACCTTGATCGGGTCGAGCTGGGAGACCTCGGCGAGCAGCGTCGTGGGGCCCACTAGGTCGCCCACCTGGGCCTTGGCGATGCCGGCGATCCCCGCGATCGGCGAGAGCACCTTCGTCCAGCTCAGGTTCAGGCGCGCCTGCTCGAGGGCCGCCTTGGCCGAGTCGAGCTGGGCCTTGCTGGCGGCCAGCGCCTGCGTGGCGTCGTCCAGCTCCTTCTGGCTCACCGCGCCCTGGCTCACGAGGGGGGTGTAGCGGGCCACGTCGATACGGTTGCGCTCCAGCACCGCCAGCGTGCGGGCCAGCTGGCCCTGGGCGCCGTCGAACGAGGCCTGGTATTGACGCGGATCGATCTCGAAGAGCAGCTCGCCGGGCTTCACCACGCTGCCGTCGCGGTAGGCCTGCTTCAGCAGGTAGCCCTGGATCTTCGGGAAGACCTGGGCGTTCACGAAGCCGACGGTGGTGCCCACCCACTCGCTGCGGATGTCCACGTCGCGGGTCGCGATCGGCGCCACCACGGCCTCCGGCACCGGGCCGCCGGCGGACTCCTTCGGCTTCTCGCAGGCGAGCAGCAGGGCGCCGAGCAGGCCGAGGGCGGCGAGTCGGCCGCTGCTGAAGACACGGGGGGACAACTCGGCACTCCTTCTCGAAACGGCCCGGGGTCGCCGACGGGCGCTCATCGCGCCCACTCTACCGCGACCATGGGGTCCATCACTCTGAGCGCTTGCGGTCCGACCTCTCGAGGTCCCGCCGAGCCTCCTGGAGAAGCTTGCGCTTCTTCGTGTTTACCACCGGGTAATGGAGATCCAACCGCGCGAGCGTGTCCACGACCGCCGCCGCCACCGCCAGACGCGTGAACCACTTGTGATCCGCCGGGATCACGTACCAGGGCGCCTCCTTCGTCGCCGTGGCGCGGATCATGTCCTCGTAGGCCCGTTGGTACTGCTTCCAGAAGTGGCGCTCGGCGACGTCCGAGGGCGAGAACTTCCAGTTCTTCTCGGGCTCGTCGAGGCGGGACAGGAAGCGGCGCTTCTGCTCGGCGCGCGACACGTGCAGGAAGAACTTCCGGATCACGACGCCCTGGCGCGACAGGTACTGCTCGAAGTTGCGGATGTCCCGGTAACGCTCCTGCCAGATCTTCTTCGTCACCAGCGAGGGCGGAAGCTTCTGGCTCGCGAGCACCTCGGGGTGCACGCGAGCCACCAGCACCTCCTCGTAGTAGGAGCGGTTGAAGATCCCGATGCGCCCCCGCTCGGGCAGCTTGCGCAGGCAGCGCCACAGGTAGTCGTGGTCGAGGTCCTCGGCCGAAGGCTGCTTGAAGGAGCAGACCTGCACACCCTGGGGATTCACCCCCGACATCACGTGCTTGATCGTCCCGTCCTTGCCCGCGGCATCCATCGCCTGGAACACCAGCAGCACCGACCAGCGGTCCTGGGCGTAGAGCATGTCCTGGTAATCCGTGAGGAGCTGGATGCCCTCCTGGAGCACCTCCTTGGCCGCGTCCTCGTCCTCGGACTCGAGCTGTGCGATGTCCGCGGGATCGATCGACTTCAGGCGGAAGCCCTTGCCGTCGCTGATCCGGTAGGGCTTCACGAAGCGGCGCGCGCGATCTTCCAGCTTCACTTCTTCCTCCGACCCGTAGTGGCGGCACGCAGGACGGGCCGACTCACGCTGCGCGCTCCTCGGCGAGCCGCTTGCGCAGCCGCGCCGCCCAGTAGTCGAAGGCCTCCTTCACGTCGCTCCACTCGAGGATCCCGCCCCGGATCGCCTTCGTGCCCCAGCGCTCGTCGACGGCGGCGGCGAGGCGCCGGTCGGTCATCGAGTCGGTGATGTCGACCTCCACGGCGGCGGCGCCCACCAGGAGACGGACGTTGGCCGCCATCCCGCCCAGCGACGTGATCAGCCGCAGCTGCGGCACCACGCTGGTGATCGTGTTGGCGATCACCCGCGACCCCTTCGCCTCGGTGATCGCGATCCGGATCCGCATCACGTCGGGGCCGGGCTGGCTCACCATCTTGTAGTCCTTGGAGAGTTCGCGGTACACCGCCTCGTACAGGTAGTCGGTGAGCGCCTGGCGCTTCTGGTCGGAGAGCTTCGCCGTCTCGCTGTCGCGCCAGACGGTCACGGACTCGAACAGGACGGCGTCGTACTTCGCGAAGTCCGCATCGGGGGCGATGTAGATGAGGCCCGCCTCGTCGCCCTTGCCGGGACGGAGCATCGAGTAGTCGCCGAGGAAGCCGGACTCCTGGGGGACGCCCCGGGGCTGGCGGGTGGTGGCGCAGCCGGCGACCGCCAGCAGGATGCCCAGCACCGCGGCGCGGCGCACGCATCGGGGGCGAAGTGGATGGCGGACCCAGCGTTTCGGATCCCGATTCATGAGAGCTCCCCTCGTGATGGAGTACGAACCAGCCGACGCATCCCTGCAAGACGAATACCGTGCCGATGGGTCCGCTCCGATCGCGGCGCCGCGCCGTCGGATCCCTCGCAACCACATGCGAGGACCCATTGTGGCAGGAAGACCCAGCCTTCCGGTAGCGGTTCCGGGATCCCGGCTCCTCGGGCCGGTCGCGGCGCGCTCGGGACAATACCGGGCGGACATGCCAGAATGCCGCTCCCGTTCGCGGAGGGTGAATGCATCGCGACCTCGTGCGACGAGCGTGCAGTGCGGCCGCGGCTCTCGCCGGCGCGCTCGCTCTCGCCTGTGGCGACGAGGCGCCGCCCGCGGCGGAGGCCCCGCGCCCGGTGAAGATCCTCGAGGTCGGGGGCGACGGCACCGTGCGCACGCTCGAGTACCCGGGCCAGATCGAGGCCGCCCAGCACGCGGAGCTGGGCTTCGAGGTGCCGGGGCGGATCGTGGAGTTCCCGGTCGACGAGGGACAGGCCGTCGAGCGGGGACAGGTGCTCGCCGTGCTCGACCCGCGCGACTTCCATAACGAGCTCGACTCCCAGCGGGCCCAGTTGCGGGCCTCGCGTGCCGAGTTCGACCGGGTGAAGACGCTGGTCGAGAAGGAGGTCGCGCCGGTCCAGGACCTGGACCGGGCGCGACGGAACCTGGAGGTCTCCCAGGCGAAGCTGCGCACGGCGGAGAAGGCCGTGGAGGACGCGGTGCTGCGCGCCCCCTTCGCGGGCGTGGTGGCGCGCAAGCTGGTGAAGGACTTCCGCAACGTCCAGGCGAAGGAGCCGGTGCTGATCCTCCAGGACGACTCGGG
>CAZZFT010000024.1:0-44013 GCA_964653555.1 uncultured Spirochaetales bacterium
AGATGATGGGCCAGTGGGCGCTCTATCACGACGGCTGGCTGCTGAGCACCAAGGTGAACCGCGCGCCCTGGCAGGCCTTCGGTGATGCGAACCCGGATCCGCTGAACAACCAGGTGTTCCAGCTCTACGACCTGGGCAAGGACTTCAGCCAGGCCGACGACATCGCCGCGAAGAACCCGAAGAAGGTGGCGGAGATGCGGAAGATGTTCGTGGCGGAGGCGAAGAAGTACCAGGTCTTCCCGCTGGATGCCTCGGTGGCGGCCCGCATCGCCGAGCCGCGCCCGAACATCACCGCCGGGCGCACGGAGTTCGTCTACACGCGGCCGATGACCGGCCTGCCCCAAGGCGACTCGCCGTCCCTGCTGAACTCCTCGTACAGCATCAGCGCGGACGTCGAGGTG
Source organism: uncultured Spirochaetales bacterium (assembly GCA_964653555.1). Classification (GTDB taxonomy): domain Bacteria; phylum Myxococcota_A; class UBA9160; order UBA9160; family SMWR01; genus JAHEJV01. The sequence goes on from CAZZFT010000024.1 coordinate 402, forward strand.
CCGCAAGGGGGTGCCGAGGGAATGATCCTGACCTCGGGCGGGCGCTTCGCCGGCTACGGCTTCTACCTGCTCAAGGGCAAGCCGGTGTTCCTCTGGAACCTGGTCGACCTCAAGCGCATCAAGTGGGAAGGCCCCGATGCGCTCGCGCCCGGCAAGCACACGGTGGAGTTCGACTTCACCTACGACGGCCTCGGCACGGGCACGCTCGCCTACAACAATCTGAGCGGCCTCGGCCGGTCTGGCACCGGAACGCTCAAGGTGGACGGCAAGGAAGTGCAGACCCTCAAGGTGGAGCGCACGCTGCCCATGATCCTGCAGTGGGACGAGAGCTTCGACATCGGCTCCGACACGCTCACCGGCGTGAACGACGAGGACTACAAGCCGCCCTTCCCGCTGACGGCCAAGCTCGACAAGCTGACGATCAAGGTGGAACGCCCGCAGTTGTCGCCCGAGGACATCAAGAATCTCGAGAAGGCGGAGGCCGAGGCGCTCGACGGCAAGCCGCTGCGTCACGTGCAGCCCGGGCCGCAATAGCCGGAACCGTTGCGCACGAACGAGCTGCCGACGGCGCGCCGGCTGGATCGAAGGGGGCTCCCGGCGCGCCGACCGTCAGCGCGCCGCCGCCCGGGCCCGCTGGAAGCGCTCGCGCTGGAAGGTGAGGCAGGTCGAGTCGGCGGGAATCTCGTCGAGAGGCTGGCGCACCAGCTCGGGCGTGATCGCCAGCGTCTCCGCGGCCGGGCGCAGCGCCTCCAGGTCGAAGCCGTAGAGCGCCGCAGCGTTCTCCCCGAGCATCATCCGCACCTCGCGCTCCTCCACGTCGGCGAAGGCGAGGCGCATGTTCTCACGCGAGTAGGGATAGCAGCCCTCGTAGTGGGGGTAGTCGTTGCCCCAGAGGATGCGGTCGACGCCGACGAAATCGCGACCGCGGATGTCCTCGGGCGAGGGGAAGCTCGCCCCGTACCAGCAGTTGCGCCGGGCGTAGAAGCTGGGCGGCTCGGCGAGGGGCTGCGAGCGCGACATGTCCACCTCGCCCATCATGCCGGCCTTCATCCCCATGTGGACGCCGTCCATCCTCTTGAGCAGGCCCGGCGCCCAGGCGCAGCCCGACTCGGTGAGGATGAAGCGCAGCTTTGGGAAGCGCTCGAAGACGCCGCCGAGGATCAGCTGGCAGTAGCCGCGCTGCACGAAGAAGGGCATCTCGAGCACCCACAGCATCTGCCCGCCGGCGGTGTCGGCGTAGCGCGGGCTGCCCTGCCCCGAGTGCTGGTTGATCACCAGGTCGTGGTCCTGGATCGCCGCCCACAGCCGTTCGTAGGCCGGGTCGTCGAGCTGGGCGAGGTGCACGTCGTCGAGGGCGGGGAGCGGGAGCAGGACGCCGCCGCGCAGACCGTGCTCGGCGATCCAGCGCACGTCCTCGATCGCGTCGTCGAGGTCGTTCAGCTGGATCAGCCCGATCCCGGCGCGGCGCAGGGGCTCCTCGGCGCAGAAGTCGGCGAGCCAGCGGTTGTGGGCGCGCGTGCCCGCCAGCCAGCGCGGATACTGGTCCGGCCGCGGCAGCGGCGACACGTGATAGGCCTTCTCGTAGAAGGGCGGCACCGTGTTGGGGAAGATCACCTCGGCCACGACGCCGTCGCTCTCGAGGTCGGCGCAGCGCTCGGCCGAGTCCCAGTTCTTGGTCTTCTTCGCGCCGAGCAGCTTCTTGGACGGATTGCGATAGGCGCCGCGCCAGGCGTCGAAGTCGTCGCGCCAGGAGGGGTCGAGGTAGTCGCGGTACATGTCGATCGCCGCCCCGGCGTGGGTGTCGCCGGTGATCGCGACGTAGGGGCGCTCGGGGGGGCTCGCTGTCACGGGGGCTCCTCGCTCCGGATCTGACGCTCCGTCAGATAACCAGAGCCGCGCGCCCGGGGCAAGCCCGCCCCGCTACTGCTGTTGCTGCTGCTTCTGCTCCGCGGCCGGGGCGGGCGGCTGCTCCTCGACGCCGGCCGCGCGCAGCCGGGTGAGCTGGGGCAGCTCCGAGTAGACCGGCACCTCGAGGTCGGCGATGCCGCGCTGGAGTCCGGCTGCGTCCCGGGGCTCGGCTTCGCGCGTCTCGACCGAAGCCTCCAGCCGCTCGGTGGCGGCTCCGCGGTACCCGCCTCGGTTGGGCGACACGTCGTCGTAGTGTCGGCCCACCGCGACGCGCACGTAGAGCTCGTCGGGCGTGCGCTCGTGGGTGGGATCGAAGCCCACCCACCCCGGCGTGCCGTGCACCTCCACCCAGGCGTGGCTCTGGGCGGGCTCGGCGGTCGCGCCGACGTTCAGGTAGCCGCTCACGTAGCGGGCGGGAATGCGGCGCGAGCGCAGGAGGCCGAGCGTCACGTGGGCGAAGTCCTGGCACACGCCCGAACCGGCCTCGAGAGCGTCCTCTGCGGTGGAGCGCCAGTTGGTGACGCCCGGGACGTAGCGCAGGCGCTCGCGCACGAGCCGACCGATCGCGGCGACCTGCTCGCCCACCGACGCCTCGGGAGGGACGTCGATCTCGCGCGCGAGGGCGGCCAGCCGCTCGCCCGCCGCCACCGGACCGCCGAACAGCGCGAAGTCGAGCAGGGCGCCGGGCGACGCCGGCGGCGGCTCGGTCAACGACTCCAGACCCGCGGGCGGGCTCTGCACCTCGACGACCGAGCGCGCCTCCACCTCGATCCGGTCGTGGTAGCCGCGGATGTCGAGGTGGTGCACCGCGTTCCCGTTCCAGTCCCGGTAGCGATCCACCGCCGCCGGCGGTCCGACGGCCAGGTGGAACGCCTGGAGGTGCTGGTGCGGTGTCGAGGCGGGCTCGACGCGCAGATCCATCTGCGACTCGCGAACGAAGTCGTCGTAGCGGAAGTGCAGGCGGTGGCGGATCTCGAGCAGCATCGCGTTCACCCCCGGAAGTAGACGCGCGCGAGCTCGTCGTGCACGTCTGCGAGCTGGATACCGAGCTGCTCGCACAGCAGGACCGGCCCTTCCTTCGCGAGGCGGTCCTCGCCCTCGTAGCGCAGCGTCGCATCGATGCGACCGACCAGGCGGCGCGCCTCGCCGGCGGCCTCGGGGCGCGGCAGACGTTCGAGGTAGGCGACCAGACGCGTCACGCCGCAGGCCACCGAGCGCGGTGCGGTCGCCTCGAAGAGCAGGAAGCGCAGCACCAGGTCGGGATCGAGGCCGGCGCCGCGCGCGCTGCGGTAGTTCTCGAGCGACGCGAGCGAGCGCAGGAGCGCGCGCCAGCGCGCGTAGAAGAGCGGCAGCGCGCTCTCTTCGGGAGCCGTGCCGAGCGTCGGCAGGCGCGTGCGCAGCACCGTGAGCGTGCGCTGCACGCGCTCGACCGCTTCGCCCATCTTGAGGAGCGTCCAGCCGAGGTCGCGAGAGAGTGTCAGCTCCATCGAGCCCAGCACGCGGCGGATGTCGCGGTGGGTGCCGGAGACCTCGTTGGCGGCGCGCACCGGGTCGCGCGGCAGGCGGCGGCCGAGCCGCTCGAGGTTGCGGAAGGTCTCGTTCAGGTCCAGGAACACCTCCCGCGTCAGCGCCTCACGCACGCCGCGAGCGTTGTCGCGCGCGCGCGCCAGGGAGTGGCGCACCGACATGGGATTCTCCTCGTCCAGCAGCAGCCAGCGCACGTAGGGCAGCGCGAGCCCCGACTCGGGCGAGAAGTCGAGGGCCCGCTCCGGGCTGGCGGACACCGCCGCCAGCAGCTCGTCCCACTGGGCCTGGGCCAGCGCGTCGTCGAGGCCCTCGAGCTCGACGGCCAGCTCGGTCGTCACCGTGAGCAGACGCGCCACGTTCTCGGCGCGCTCCACGTAGCGACCCATCCAGTACAGCGATTCGGCGACGCGCGCGAGCATCAGCCCCCGTCCTCGGCGAGCACCCAGGTGTCCTTGCTGCCACCGCCCTGAGAGGAGTTGACCACCAGCGAGCCCTCGCGAAGCGCCACGCGTGTGAGACCCCCGGGCAGCACCTGGATGCGATCGCCGTAGAGCACGAAGGGACGCAGGTCGATGCGGCGCGGACGGAAGGCCTGGTCGATCCAGGTGCCGTGGGCGGAGAGCTGCACCACCGGCTGTCCGATGTAGCCGCCGGGGTTCCGGCGCATGCGCTCGCGATAGGCGGAGATCTCCTCGCGGCTGGCGAAGGGCCCCATCAACATGCCGTAGCCGCCGGCGTCGCCCGTCGTCTTCACGACCAGCTCGTCCAGGTGATCGATCATGTAGGCGAAGTCGTCGGGACGTGCCCCGACGTAGGTGGGCACCTGGCCGAGGATCGGATCCTCCCCCAGATAGAAGCGGATCAGCTCGGGCAGGTAGGCGTAGATCGCCTTGTCGTCGGCGACGCCCGCGCCGGGCGCGTTGCACAGGGCGACGTTCCCAGACCGGTAGGCGTGGAGGAGACCGGGTACTCCGAGCGTCGAATCGCGGCGGAAGACCAGCGGATCCAGGAAGTCGTCGTCGATGCGCCGGTAGATGCAGTCGACGCGCTCGAGGCCGGCGGTGGTGCGCATGAACACGTGCCCGCCGTCCACGACGAGGTCCGCGGCCTCCACCAGCGGGACGCCCATCTCGCGGGCGAGGAAGGAATGCTCGAAGTAAGCCGAGTTGTATATGCCCGGCGTGAGCACGACGGGTCGCGCCACGTCGGTTCGCCGGGCCACGAAGCGCAGCACCGAGAGCAGGTGCGAGGGATAGGCCTCCACCGGACGCACCGCGTAGGCGCTGAACAGCTCCGGGAACGAGCGCTGGAGCAGACTGCGATTCTCCAGCACGTAGGAGACGCCCGAGGGACAGCGGCAATTGTCCTCGAGCACGAGGTAGCGGCCGTCCTCGCCGCGGATCAGGTCGGTACCGACGACGTGGGTGTAGATCTCGCGCGGCGGCAGCACGCCCAGCAGCTCCCGCTTGTACTCCTTGCGCGTGAGCACCAGCTCCCAGGGCACGATCCCCTCGCGCAGGCACGCTCGCTCGCTGTAGACGTCCTTCAGGAACAGGTTGAGCGCGGTGATCCGCTGGACCAGCCCTGCTTCGAGCCGGCTCCACTCGGCGGCGGGCACGATGCGGGGGACGAAGTCGAAGGGAAATACGCGCTCGGTGCCGCGCCGGTCGCCGTACACCGCGAAGGTGATCCCCTGGTTGAGGAGCGAGAGGTTCTGGAGCCGCTCGCGGCGCGCGATCTCGCGCGGATCGAGCTGGCCGAGCGTCGAGAGCACCCGCGCGTAGTGCTTTCGCGGAGCGCCGTCCGCGGTGAAGATCTCGTCGTAGGTCCCGCGCTCCTGGATCCAGTCCATCCGTCCCCCGGTCCCATCTTACCGATCGAGACGATCCGCGCTGCGGGGATTACCCGACGGTCGGCGAAAACGCGCCGACAGTCGCCCGCCTCAAGCGGCGGAGGCGCCAAACCGAGTGATGGGCGGTCACACCTGGCTCGCACGCCGGCCCCTATCCTGCGAAGATCGCGAGCGGCCGGCTTCGGATCACCAGCTGGATCGCCAGACGGAGACGAGGAGCGCATGACGCCCAGAGGATGCAGGGCCGCGCCGGGCGGCATCGCGGCGGAACTCGGCTGGCTCGCGGGCGCGTGCGGCGCCGTCCTGCTCGCCGTGGGCTGCGCCTCGGCGCCTCCCACACCTCCCGCCGCCACCACCGCGGTGCCGCCGCGCGGCGCCGAGCCGTACACCGTGAAGGGTCGGACCTACGTCCCCGAGCGGGATCCCCAGGGCTACAAGGAGGAGGGCATGGCCTCCTGGTACGGCGCCCACCACCAGGGCCGGCGCACCGCCAGCGGCGAGCGCTTCAACGCCTACCACGGCCTCACCGCCGCCCACAAGACGCTGCCCTTCGACACCTGCGTCCGCGTCGAGGTGCTCGACAGCGGGCGCTCGGTCACTGTGCGCATCAACGACCGCGGCCCGTTCGCGAAGAACCGCCTGATCGATCTCTCCCGCGCTGCCGCGAAGGAGATCGGCCTGCTCGACGCGGGCGTGGCGCGCGTGCGCGTGGAGGCGATCGGGACGGCGGACCACGGCCGCTGCCCCAGCGCCTGAGGCGGCGTCCGCCGCGAGTACCCTCCCCGACCGCGCGAACGGAGCCGACGTAAGCGTGCCCGGGCCGCGCCCGGTCTGGATGACCGCGATGGCGCTGTTCTGTGCGCTCACCGTCTGTTTCCTGGCGTGGCGCGATCTGTTGGTGCCCGGGGTGCGCGACGTGGAGGTGTGGTTCGGCTTCGAGCTGCATGGCGCGGCGGCGCGGCTCACCGCTCCTCTTCACTGGGCGATCTTCGCGGTGGGCGCGTGGGGTTTCTGGCGCGCGAAATCCTGGATCACGCCGGCGGCTGCGGGCTACGTCGCCTACGTGGCCGTGTGTCACGTGGTCTGGAACGAGACCAGCCCGAGCGGGCGCGGCTGGCCCGCGGGCCTGGCCGAGGCGGCGGCGATTTCGGTGCCCGCCGCCCTGCTCTGGCGCGCGCACCGGCGCCGTTCGCTCAGTGGAACGTGAGGAAGTAGGCGGCGGACAGGGCGTTCGCCCCGAAGAAGGCCGCCGGCACGGCCCAGCGGCAGGTCCGGTCCACCCGGTCCCCGAGCTCCGAGCGCCCCGACTGGTCGAACCGCGAGACGGTGAGATTCACGATCACCCCGACCGCGAGCACCACGTAGGTCGAGTAGAGGAATCCGGTCATCAGCGTGAAGTAGGCGATGCTCGGCATCGCGTCGCTGACGATGATCTGGTAGGCGACCACCGTCAGGATGCCGACGAAGGAGATGTCCATCCGGTCCCCGAGCGACTCGCGGTCCATCCAGAACACGGAGAAGGTGAGGATCACCAGCAGCATCAGCGGAAGCACGACGACTTGGAGCATGTGTGCGGGACGGCGAGCCATCGCCAGGGTGACCACGATCTGGGAGAACGGGGCGTGGCTCGCGTCGTCGTAGACGGGCTGGTACTCGCGGCCCGCGATCCGCAGGTCCTGCACGTCCCACTGGGCGATGTTCACCCCCCCTGCGACCCGACCCGTCGTCGTCGGATCGGGCACCAGCAGGACGCGGTCGCGAGCGAAGCCGAGCACCTCGAAGACCGCGTCGAAGTCCTGGTGGTCGAAGGGGAATCGGCGCAGCGCCATCGGCATCTCGGCCACGGCGTGGATCTCCTGGACCAGGGTCGCGCTGCCGTCGGGGTCGACGCGCAGCAGCACGGACTGCGGATCGAAGCCGCCCGACTCGTTGACCAGGATCAGCTGCGGCCACCAGCCGTCGAATACCTCGGAGAACTGGTAGCTGCCCTGGTAGACGCGCTGGGGCACCCCGAGCTGCTGCGGGTCGAACGCTTGGCGGGGGTCCCGCCACTTGAGCGTCAGGATCGCCTCGAACTCGAAGGTCTCCCGGCGCTCGTCGATCGCGTTCACGTCCGAGAGGAAGAAGCCCACGGATACGGTGACCGGCCCGTCCGTGCCGGGCGGGCCGAGCCGGAACGCGTCGGCGCGCGCCGGATCGGGGTCGGCGAGCAGGGCGATCGGGAGCAGGAAGAAGAAGTGGAGGGGACGCCAGCGCATGGCGCGGCCGATTCTGCTCATTGTCTTCCGCCGCCACAAGTCCGGCCGCTCGTCGCGAAGTGCCATACGGTGCGCTGGACGTCCGGGAAGGGGGAGCGCATGATCCCCTTGGTCCTCCCAGTGGGAGGAGAGCCTGGCCCACGAGAAGCGCCTCCTGCAAGAGGGGCAGCGCAGCAACCGGGTCCGCGGGCAGCTGGCCGAATCCGACGGGAGCCGAACGATCCGGCGAAGGGAGACACGATGAAGAGATCCCTCCTCCTCGGGCTGCTGCTGGTCGGCCTTGCGACGGCGGTCTGGACCGCCGCCGGCCGGGCGCAGGACGTGATCGACACGGACGCCTGCGAGCGAGCGTGCGAAGCCCAGAAGGACGCCTGCATCGACCAGTGTGACGACGAGGACAACCCCGTGGAGTGCGAGGCCTCGTGCGACGATCGGGCCGAGGACTGCGTGCGGCGCTGCGGCGGGTAGCGCCCGGGCTCAGGGCGTGGCGTTCCGCGCCACCAGCCCCACGATCACCGGCCCCCACAGCGTCAGGAAGACGTTCGCCACCGCGTAGGTGACGGTGAACGAAACCACCGGCGTGGCGTTGCCCGCCTTGTCGAGCAGCGCCGCGAAGCCGGGGTTCGCGCTGCGGCCGCCCGCCACGCAGGCCAGGATCTCGATCGGGTTGCGGATCCGCAGCGCGTAGTAGGAGAGGAAGAACACCACGACCTGGGGGATCAGCGTGACGCCCACCCCCATCAGGAAGAGCTTCGTCCCGTACTCCTGGATGCTCGTCAGCGCCTGGGGTCCGGCGGTGATTCCCACCACGCCGACGAACACGGCGAGGCCGAAGTCGCGCAGGAAGTTCGAGGCCCCCGTCGGCAGCGCCGCGAAGCGGGGATGACTGCTGCGCAGCCACCCGAAGATCAGACCCGACACCAGGCAGCCTCCGCCCGCACCGATCGTCACGGGCACGCCGCCCAGATCGAACCGGATCATGCCGACCAGCAGGCCCAGGGCCATTCCGATCCCGAAGAACACGAAGTCGGTGACGGCGGCGGCGGGGATGCGGTAGCCGATCCGCGCCTGCACGCGGTCGAGGTCCGCGGGCCGACCCGTCAGGCGCAGCTCGTCGCCCCGGTGCAGCGCCAGGCCCGGCAGCACCGGGAGCTCCCGACCCATCCGCGTCACCCCGGTCAGGAACACGCCGTGACGCAGCTTCACGTCGGCGGCGTGGAGCTGGGCGACGGTCGTGCCGTGAAGCTCGCGGTGGGTCAGGATCAGCTCGCGGTTCTCCTCCACGAGCTGGAAGTCCGGAGGCGCCTCGACCTCGGCTCCGAAGAAGCCCGTCGCCCGCTCCAGCGCGGCGACCTCACCGCTCACCGCCACGATGTCCCCCTCGCGCAGGGCCGTTGTCTCCTCGAGCTCGACGGCGCGTCCGTCGCGCAGCAGCGCCTCGACCGCGGCTTCGGAGAGCTCGCCGTCCAGATCGAGGGCGGTGCGACCGACCGCCCGCCCCGAGCCCTCGACGCGGTAGAAGCGCGTTCCGATCCGACCCGCCGCGTCGAACTGGCCCACCTCGAGCTCGGTGGTGCCGCCGGAAAGGGTCTGGGCGAGCGCGATCGCTTCCCTGCGGATGTCCCAGCCCATGATCGTGGGCAGGAACCACGTGATCATGATGATCGGGCCCAGGGAGCCGAAGATGTAACAGACCGCATAGCCCACGGCGACATGGGTCTGCATCAGCTTGATCGCCTCGGGCGAGGCGTGCAGCTGGGCGATCGAGGAGTCCGCCGTCCCGATGATCGCGGACTGAGTGAGCCCTCCCGCCGCCAGCCCCGCGGCCGTGCCGCGATCCAGGTCGAACAGCCACGCTGCGCCGAGCACGCACAGGAGTCCCACGACGCACATCAGGAGGGCGGAGGCCAGCTGGTTGAGCGACCGCCGATTCAGCGAGTGGAAGAACTGGGGCCCGCCCTGGTAGCCCACCGCGTAGATGAAGAGGGCGAAGAAGATCGACTTGATGCTGTCGTCGATCGGCACCTCGAGCTGGCCGACCACCACGCCCACCAGCAGGGTCCCGGCGATGCCGCCCAGGGTGAAGCGCCCGATCTGGATCTTCCCCACCAGGTAGCCGAGGGCGACGGTGACGAACAGGGCGAGCAGGGGCTGCGCGTCGAACAGATGGTCGAGCCATTCCATGGCGGCGTGCCCCGCTCAGGAGCGAGCGGCCTGCCAGCGGGCGTGGTACTCGCCGAGCAGCTCGCTCACACCCTTGCCGATCTGCGCGTAGGCGTCGTCGGGCAGGTTGGCCAGGGAGACCCGGACGGACATGTTGGGCGCGTCGAAGCCCCCGCCGTCCATCAGCACGATCGACTTCTCCTCGGCCAGGCGCCACACGAAGTCGATCGGTTCGTGTTCGGCCACCAGGTGATCGGCGAAGGGCTGCCCGTAGCGCTCCGCGGCCAGGCGTGGGACGTCGATGGTGGTGTAGTAGTGGGCGTCGTAGGGCGTCTCGGGATGGGCGACCCCCAGCGACCGATAGAGCGTCTGGAAGCGCTGGATCACCACGTCCTGGGCGCGCTCCTTGTAGACGCCCTCGCGGTCGGTGAGCGCCGACAGTGAGAGCAGCACCATGAACACCTGCTGGGGGGTCGAGAGGCCCGCCGTGTGGTGCAGCGCCACGGTGCGGCTGTCGGCGACCATCCGATCGATCAGCTTCGTGCCGTCCGGGTCCACGAACACTTCGCCGTAGCGCTCGTGCAGGCGCTCGCGATCGGAGGCGGGCAGCGCGGCGAGTCCGGCGTCCAGCACGTTCTCCTCGGCGATGCCGATCACGCCGAGTCGCCAGCCCGTGGCACCGAAGTACTTGGAGAACGAGTAGACCAGGATCGTGTTGCGCGGTGCGACGGCGGCGAGCGAGAGGAAGCCGTTCACGAAGGTGCCGTAGACGTCGTCGGTGAGGAGGATCAGGTCCTTGCGGCGGGTCTCCACCAGCTCGCGGATCTCCTTCAGCGTCTCCGGGTGCAGCGCCACCGACATCGGGTTCGAGGGGTTCACCAGGAAGAACGCCTTCACCGCGGGGTCGGCCAGCTTCTCGATCTCGGCGGGCTCGTAGCGCCAGCCGGCCTCTTCGTGCTGCCGAATCTCCAGCTCGACGAACTCGAAGTCGTTCAGGTGCGGGATCTCCAGGTAGGGAGTGAAGATCGGGACGCCCAGGGCGATCTTGTCGCCCCGGTGGAGCAGCTTGTTCTCGATCAGAGTCTGGAACACGTAGGTCATGGCCGCCGTGCCGCCCTCGGTGGCGAACAGGTCGAAGCGCAGATCGCCGCGGCGGGCCCAGCCCATCTCCTGGGCCAGGTAGGCGGCGACGATCCGCTCGCCACAGCGGAGCATCCGGTCGGGTACCGGGTAGTGATCGCCGAGGATCGCGTCCACCAGCTCGAGCAGGACCTCCGCGGGGTCGAGGCCGAGATCCCCGCGCACGTAGTCGAGGGAGCGGCGCAGCAGCGGCGTGCCCGGGGAACGGGCGTTCTCGTCCAGGAAGGCCTGGAAGCGCTGGGCGATCCCCTCGGCCTTCGGTGTGCCACCGAGACCGGGCCGGATCGGCGCGCGCTCGGATTCGGAGAGCGCGAAGCGACCGAGCTCGAAGAAGGCGTGGCGTGGCTCGAGAGCGACCCAGTTCGGATTGCCGCGGCCCGCATTCAGCATCATGCGCTCGGAGTGCGAGATCGCCATCTCGATCAGCTTGTTCTTGATCTCGAAGGGGCTGAGCCCCTCGTAGCGCTTCTCTTCGCTGCGATCGGTCACGATGGATCCTTTCCCGGACGAGGCTGGCACCTGTATACCAGCTCATGTAGCGAAGCTCCGACTCCGAGCGCACGGCGTCAGACGATTCGCGAAGCCTTGTCGCCCCAGTATCGTTCGCGCAGGCTTCTCTTGTACAGCTTGCCGGTGGGCAGGCGCGGGAGCTGCGCTTCGAAGTCGATCGAGCGCGGGCACTTCTGGCGGGCCAGGTTCGCACGGCAGAAGGCGAGCAGCTCCTCCACCAGCGCGGGACCCGCGTCGACCCCGGGCATCGGCTGCACGACCGCCTTCACCTCCTCGCCCAGGTCCGGGTTCGGCACGCCGAACACGGCGGCGTCGGCCACCTTCGGATGCGTGATCAGCAGGTTCTCGCACTCCTGCGGGTAGATGTTCACGCCGCCCGAGATGATCATGAAAGTGGCGCGGTCGGTCAGGTACAGGTAGCCGTCGTCGTCCACGTAGCCGACGTCGCCCACGGTGGTCATCGTTCCGTCGGGCGACGTGGACTCCTTCGTCTTCGCAGGATCGTGGTAGTACTCGAAGGGCGACGCCGTCTTGAACCAGATCTCCCCCGGCGTGCCCTTCGCCGCGGGTCGGCCCTGCTCGTCGAGGACGTGTAGATCGCCGAGCAGCACCCGACCCACGGTGCCCTTGTGGGCGAGCCACTCCTCGCTGTCGCAGACGGTGAAGCCGAGCCCCTCGGTGGCGCCGTAGTACTCGAGCACGATCGGACCCCACCAGTCGATGATCTGCTCCTTCACCGGCACCGGACACGGCGCCGCGGCGTGGATCGCCACCTCGAGGGACGAGAGGTCGGCCTTGGCGCGCACCTCCTCAGGCAGCTTCAGCATGCGGCTGAACATGGTCGGCACGAGCTGGCTGTGGGTGACCCGGTAGCGCTCCACCAGATCGAGGTAGTGCTCCGGGTCGAAGCGTTCCATGACCACCGCCGTGCCGCCCATGCGGATCGTGAGCGACACCGAGGCCTGGGGCGCGGAGTGGTAGAGCGGTGCCGGCGAGAGGTAGACCATGCCCTCGCGGTAGCGCCAGACGCGGATCAGGAAGTCGAACAGCGGCAGGCGGTGGGAGGGCGGCGCCTCGGGCAGGGGGCGCAGGATCCCCTTCGGCCGCCCGGTGGTTCCCGAGGAGTAGAGCATCGCCGTGCCGAGGCTCTCGTCCGCGATCGGCGTGGTCGGGAACTCCGCGATCGCGCGGCGGTAGTCGACGAAGCGGTCGTCGCCCTCGCCGTCGACGATCAGGGCGAGCACGACCTTCGGACATCGCAAGAGCGCCTCGCGCGCCACCTCCGCCTTGGCGGCCGAGGTGATCAGCACCTTCGAGTCGCTGTTGTCGACGATGTAGGCGAGCTCCTCGGGCGTCAGGTACGAGTTCACGCAGGTGTAGTAGAGGCCCGCCCGCTCGCCGGCGGCGCACGCCTCCAGGTAACGCGCGTGGTTCTCCATGAAGATCGCGTAGTGGTCGAGCCGCGAGAGGCCGTGCGCGCGCAGCAGGTGGGCGAGCTGGTTGCTGCGCGCCTCGAGCTCCGCGTAGGAGACGGACTCCCCGCTCGAGGCCATGATGAAGGCGGGATGATCCGGACGTTCGAGGGCGTGGCGAGCCGGGTACACGCTCGACGAGCCTCCTCCTCAAGGACGACCGGGTCTGGATACCCGACTCCCAGCGAGGCCGTCAACCGGCAGCGCGTCAGAAGACCGGATCCTCAACGGTGGGAGGATCGGGCTAGTCATCCATCGACTTCCGGATCCGCGCTCCGATCTCTGCGGGAGTCCAGACGCCTCCGCTCCGGTCCTCGATCCAATGCGCGGCCGGGAATAGGAGCGAGACCCGGTCGCCGCTGATCGCGAGCTGGCGGCCGGTCACGTCCACCGCGGCGTCCGAGCACAGCCTCGCGACCGCCGGCGGGACCTTCTCCGGGGCGAACCGGATCCCCGGGGTCGCGCCCCGCCCGTCGATGGTGCCGCCCAGGTCGTTGACGACCACCGCCGCGCCCTGCCGAGCGAGCAGCAGGGCGTGCGCTCTCCCGAGTCCGCCGCCCGCTCCGCGCGACCTTGCCGTCCAGGATCCCCATGGCGTCTCCCTGCCGTTCGGGGCGCCAGGACGCGTCTCAAGACGTCATCTCGAAGCCATCGTAGCCCTTCGCCACGACCTCTTGACACTTTTTCACGTAGGCCGGATAGCCGAGGTAGGGCATGAATACGCGCGGTTTGCCTGGCACGTTGGCGCCGAGATACCAGGAGTTGCCGCGGGGGAGGAGCGTGGCGCGGGCCACTTCGTTCACGTGCGCGACCCACGCGTCCTCTGCGGCGGCGATGGGCTCGATGCCGCGAATCCCGGCCTCGCGCATGTGCTCGATGCATGCGGCGATCCAATTCACGTGCTGCTCGATGGCCGGTACCATGTTCGAGAGTACCGAGGGGCTGCCGGGGCCGGTCACCATGAAGAGATTCGGGAATCCGTGGCTCATGAGCCCGAGGTAGGCGCGTGGCCCCTCCGACCACTTCTCCCGCAGCGTTTTCCCGGCCCTGCCTCGCAGGTCGACGCCGAGCAGTGCACCCGTCATCGCGTCATATCCCGTGGCGAAGACGATGCAGTCCAGCTCGTACTCGCGATCGGCCGTTCGCAGGCCCTTTGCGGTGATGCGCTCAATCGGGAATCGGCGGACGTCCACGAGCGTGACGTTGTCGCGGTTGAAGGTCTCGTAGTAGCCCGAGTCGGCGCACAACCGCTTGCAGCCGAACAGGTGTTCCGGGGACAGTTGCCGAGCCACTTCCGGGTCGCGGACCTTCTCGCGAATCTTCCGACGCAAGAACTCGGCGGCCGTGGCGTTCGCCTCCTCGCTGGTCAGAAGGTCGCGATAAGCGCCCATGAAGGCCAGCCCGCCCTTCTGCCAGTACTTCTCGTAGTTCCGCGCACGAGACTCGGGAGGATCCTCCATCGCGCGGCCGAGATTGGCGCCCTCGTCGGCAAAACCACCGGTGGGGGCCCGGCTGTTCCGGTCCCGGAAGGCCGCGTATTCCGCCTTTACCCGCTTCTGGACGTCGGGGCGAAGGGGCTCGTTATGGGCCGGCACCGTGTAGGCGGGCGTGCGTTGAAAAACGGTGAGATGGAGAGCGTCGCGTGCGATCTCGGGAATGCACTGCACACCGGAGGAACCGGTTCCGATCACGCCGACTCGTTTTCCGCGGAAGTCGACCCCCTCGCGAGGCCAGTCCCCGGTGTGGACCCACTCTCCCTCGAAGGTCTCGAGGCCCGGGAATTCGGGGGTGTTGATCGCCGACAGACAGCCAGTGGCCATGATGAGGTGACGCGCCGACACTTCGTCTCCGGCCGAGGTCGAAACCGTCCAGCGAAGGGTCGACTCGTCCAGGACCGCGGCTTCGACGGACGTGTCGAAACGAATGTCGCGTCGCAGATCGAAGCGATCCGCGACGTGTTCGATGTAGGCGAGGATCTCCGGCTGCGCTGCGTAGCGCTCGCTCCACTCCCACTCCTGCTGGATCTCCTCGGAGAACTGAAAGGAGTATTCGAGGCTCGGGATGTCGCAGCGCGCGCCCGGATAGCGGTTCCAGTACCACGTTCCGCCGACGCCGCTGCCCCTCTCGAAGCCCTGCACCGAGCAGCCGAGGCCTCTCAGACGATGGATCATGTAGAGCCCGGCAAATCCGGCGCCGACCACGACGGCATCCAGCTCGCGCGGAGCGCGTCGCCCGGGGCGTTGGGCAGGCCGCGATGTCTTCGGACTGGTCATCCCCACTCCCGACCCGGCGACTCCTGGAGGCGCGGCTTCGATCCCTGAGCGCGTGCGGTATCTTGCAACCAACTCGATCTATTAATACTTTTTTCGTAAAATATCAAACACTTCAATGCGAGATTGCGCGACCCTTTGAGGGAGATACCACGGTACTCGCCGCGCTCGACGCACCCAGCCCCGCGCCGTCACCGAGATCGCGTTCGGCGAGGTGAGGGTGGGACGCACGGCGCGCCCTAGCACCGATCGATCCGCGCTCCGGACGGAGACGGCAGCACCCCTTCCGCCTCCCTTTCCGGAGGTCGCGGCGCATGCCGGATGATCATCGCGAACCGGGGTGAGTGTTGGTCGGGGTGGTGGGATTCGAACCCACGACGCTGACCCCCCAAAGATCAGGCTCTGGCCGCTGAGCTACACCCCGACCGGGGAGCGCAGCGTACCCCGCGCCGGCTCCACGGGCTCGGGGTCAGGCCAACTCCACCGGCCGGAGCACCTTGTCCTCGAGCCACTTCACCAGGTCGCGGGCGGCCTCGGGGCGGATCTCGTGGCCCATGTCGTACTCGCGGAAGGTGGTCGGCACGCCGAGGCGCAGCAGGGCGTCGCGAGCGGCGTAGGCGCGGTCGACCGGGATCATCGGGTCCTTGGTGCCGTGCATCAGGAGAGTAGGCAGGCGCTCGTGGGCGGGCTGGCGCGCGATCGCGCCGATCAGCTCGTCCGGCAGCCACGTCGACAGCGCGAGCAGGCCCGCGAACCGCTCCGGGCTGGAGAGCGCCACCAGGCTCGCCAGGAACCCGCCCTGGCTGAAGCCCAGCAGCACGAGCTTGGCCGGGTCGATCGGATAGCGCCGGCCGGCGTCGTCGAGGAACGCCTCGACCAGCCCCTGGGCCATGCGGACCGCGGTGAGGTCGGGGGGGCGCCCCTCGCTGAGGGGAAACCAGCCGTAACCGATCATCCGCGGGTCCGGCTGCATCGCCACCGGACCCTGGGGGCACAGCACGAGAGCCCGCCCGCCGTGGAGGATCGGCGCCAGGCCGATCAGGTCGTGGGCGCTCGCTCCCCAGCCGTGGAGGGCGACGACCGTCGGAAACGGCCCCTCGCCGGGCGGAACGTGAGCGGTGTAGAGGAGATCCATGGCGCCGCAGCATAGGACACCGGCGTCGGCGAGAGAGGTGGCGCCCTGTGCTACCCCTCCGCCTCATGAGCGGTCGGAGCCTGCTGGACAAGGTCTGGGATGCGCACACGGTGCGCGAGCTGCCGTCGGGGCAGACCCAGCTCTTCATCGGCCTGCACCTGATCCACGAAGTCACGAGCCCCCAGGCCTTCGCGATGCTCCAGGAGATGGAGGCGCGGGTGCGCTTCCCCGAGCGGACCTTCGCGACCGTCGACCACATCATCCCCACCCACAACCAGGAGCGTCCCCTGGCCGACGGGCTGGCCGAGGAGATGATGGTCGCGCTCGAGGAGAACACGCGCGCCGCGGGGATCCACCTCTTCGACGCGAAGTCGGGGCACCAGGGCATCGTGCACGTCATCGGGCCCGAGCTCGGCCTCACCCAGCCGGGCATGACGATCGCCTGCGGCGACAGCCACACGAGCACCCACGGCGCCTTCGGCGCGGTGGCCTTCGGGATCGGCACCTCCCAGGTGCGCGACGTCCTGGCCAGCCAGTGCCTGGCCCTGGCCCGACCCCGGACGCGGCGCATCGACGTCACCGGCAAGCTCGCCGCGGGCGTCTACGCGAAGGACGTGATCCTCGCGATCATCCGCCGGCTCGGCGTCAAGGGCGGCGTGGGCTTCGCCTACGAGTACGCGGGGCCCGTGATCGAGGCGCTCTCGATGGAGGAGCGCCTGACCGTCTGCAACATGTCGATCGAGGGCGGCGCGCGCTGCGGCTACGTGAATCCCGACGACACCACGATCGACTACCTGCGCGGGCGGCCCTACGCGCCCGAGGGCGATGCCTTCGAGCGCGCGACCCGCTGGTGGCGAAGCGTCGCCTCGGACGCCGACGCCGCCTACGCCGACCGCGTCGAGCTGGCCGGGGACCGGATCGCGCCCTCGGTGACCTGGGGCATCAATCCCGGCCAGAGCGTCGCCGTCGACGAGCGCCTTCCGCTCCCGGGCGAGCTCCCCGACGACGAGCGCTCCGCGGCCGAGGAGGCCTACGGCTACATGGGGCTGCGCCCGGGCGAGCCGCTCACCGGCACCGCCGTCGACGTCTGCTTCATCGGCTCCTGCACCAACGGCCGCATCAGCGACCTGCGCGAGGCCGCCCGCGTCGCGCGCACCGGCCGGGTCGCCGCCGGGGTGAAGGCGCTGGTCGTGCCGGGCTCCCAGGCCGTCGCCAGGCAGGCGGAGGAGGAGGGCCTGCCCGAAGTGTTCCGCAGCGCCGGCTTCGAGTGGCGCGAGCCGGGGTGCTCGATGTGCCTGGCGATGAACCCCGACAAGCTGGTGGGGCGCGAGCTGTGCGCGTCGTCGAGCAACCGGAACTTCAAGGGGCGCCAGGGCTCGCCGACCGGGCGGACGCTCCTGATGTCGCCGGCGATGGTGGCCGCGGCCGCCCTGCGCGGCGCCGTGGCCGACGTCCGGGAGGTGCTGTGAATGGCCCATCGCATCGAACGGGTGGTCGGGCGGGCCTGCGTGCTGCGCGGGCACGACATCGACACCGATCGCATCCTGCCCGCCCGCTTCCTGCGCTCGATCACCTTCGACGGGCTGGGTGAGCACGCCTTCAAGGACGATCGCGCCCAGGCGAAGGGAGACCATCCGCTCGACGACGAGCGCTTCGCCGGAGCGAACGTCCTCCTGGTCGGTCTCAACTTCGGCTGCGGCTCCTCGCGCGAGCACGCGCCCCAGTCCCTGATGCGCTGCGGCTTCGAGGCCTTCGTCGGGGGCTCCTTCGCCGAGATCTTCGCCGGCAACTGCACCGCCCTGGGGCTCCCCTGCCTGGTGCTGGAGATGCGCGACCTCGACACCCTGATGAACGCGGTCGACGCGCGCCCGGAGCAGCAGGTGGTGGTGGACGTGCGGGCGCGGACCGTCACCTGCGACGTCGGCACCTTTCCGGCGACCATTCCCGAGGGCACGCGGGAGCAACTGCTCGAGGGCAGCTGGCACGGCACGGCGGTGCTACTCGAGGTGGGCGAGGAGATCGAACGCACCGCGGCACGTCTTCCCTACGTCAGCGGCTTCCGCGAGGCGGACCGCTAGCCAGGCCCCCGGCGAGCGTGGAGCCGTCTTGGAGCGCCCCTGAGCAAGCGACTGAAGCGTTCCCTGCGACGGGCCGCGACGCTCGCGAAGTCGCTGGCGCGGGCCCCGGAGCTGTGGGTCGAGCCGGGCCACTTTTACTCGCCGCTGCCCGGCCCACGCGAGGTCGCCGATCTGAAGCAGCGCGGAGCCGGTCCCCGGGAGCTGCCCGGCCTCGCCATCGACGCGGCGGAGATGCTCGAGCGCCTGGAGCGGCTGGCACCCCTCCACGCCGACTTCGCCTCGATGCTCGCCAGCCCCGGCGCGCGCTACCGGGCCGTGAACGACCTGTTCGCGGAGATCGACGCCTTCGTCTACTTCGCGCTGCTGCGCCAGCTGCGTCCGAAGCGCCTGGTCGAGGTCGGGTCCGGGTTCACCTCGGCCCTGGCGCTCGACACGAACGAGCGCTTCCTGGGGAGCAGCATCCGGCTCTCGTTCATCGACCCCCACCCGCGACGCCTGCGGAAGCTGCTGGGGGGGGAGCCCATCGAGCTGATCGAGCGCCGGGTCCAGGAGGTGGACCCGGCGCTCTTCGGGAGGCTCGAGGCGGGCGACGTCCTGTTCGTGGACTCGAGCCACGTCACCAAGCTCGGGAGCGACGTGAACGATCTGGTGCTGGAGATCTTCCCGCGGCTGCGTCCGGGAGTCTGGGTGCACGTCCACGACATCGGCTTCCCCTTCGAGTACCCCCTCGAGTGGGCGCGCGAGGGCCGCGGCTGGAACGAGGCCTACCTGGTGCGCGCCTTCCTGTGCCTCAATCCCTCCTTCGCGGTGCGTCTGTGGCTCCCCTATCTCGACGCGCACCGCCCCGAGCAGCTCGCCCGCGCGCTTCCTGGTGCGCTGCGCGACCGCGGCGGTAGCTCGAGCCTCTGGCTCGAACGCGTCCAATAACAAGATCGGAATTCGGCAACCAACCGGCAACCAATGCGCACCGGTGGGAAGCGACGTTCTCACGGACGGCATTCCGCTACCCGGAGCGCCGAAAAGCGGCCGCGCACCGAGCTGATTCCGCACCACGTGGCGAATCGGCGCGCGGAGCATTGGCAGAGGTCTTGCAGCTACCGGAGATCGAACAAAGCGCGGCAGGGAGGGGATGCCAGCCAGAGGTCCAGCTGCGATGTGGGTTCGCGATCCGATCTGCCTGTGTGGCGTCGACCGGCGTGTCTGGTCGCCGATCTGCGGAGCGCTGATCGCGGCGTTCGCCTTCGAGGCGGATGTCGCCTACGCAGCAGAGGCGCACCCCGCGCCGAGCCTCGACCCGGCGGCCTCCCACGACAGCCTGAGCCCTCCCGCGAAGGGGACGCGCGGACCGCTCGCGGCGTTGCCGCCCGTGCTGCCGCCCGCACCTGCCGCCGCGCCGCCGGTGCACGAGGAGCAGATCCGCCTCGACGCCAACGCGGTGCTCAGCCTGAACGAGCTGTTCCGGGACCCGGTGCATTGGCGGGCCCCGTTCCCGAGCTACGAAAACTCGATCCGGACGCTCCAGTTCGACGTCCAGTCGGCGCCCGACCCGGATCGGGCAGAGCCCCTGACCGCCTCGGCCTTCTCGGCCTCGCCGGAGGCCAGCTGGCTCGACGAGCACATCGAGCTCAGCTTCGACGACGGGGTCGCCTACCGGCAGAGCTTCTCCTGGCGCGGCATGAACCTGCGCCTGAAGATCTGGGGACCGGTGTTGAAGGGCGACCCGGGCCTCGGGGTGCGCCTGCGCGGCCTGCAGCTCGGCGGGTACGGCGTCGAGGTCCGCGCCCGGGCGACGTCCAACCTCCAGGACGTGCAGGTCCAGATCGCGTTCTGAGGCCCCACCCACCCCGGGGCGTCGGCAGCTCGTCCGGCTCTAGCGCGTGACCCGCTGGAGCGCGGGGTCCGAGGAGGCGGCGGCGCGGAGCGGCTGCTCCCTCCACCAGCGGATGCGGTACCGGACCTCGAATCCCCAGTGGTCCGAAAGAGGCTCGCCCCGGTAGGGCTCGGTGAAGTTCCGGATCACGCGCTCGGGTCGGATCTCCACCCGGTAGCCACCCGGCCCGACCTGCTCGGGCACGTACGTGAACTGGCGGTCGTGATTGCTCCGCCAGACGTCGCTCTCGTCGGTGCGTCCGGTCAGCTCGAGGGCACAGCGGTCGGGCGCGGCCAGGCAGTCGGCGCCGACGTCCTGGAAGGGGAGCACGCGCAGGAACTTGTGGTAGCTCGGGTGGCGGGGCTTGAAGTTGAAGTCGCCGCCGAAGATCGCCGGCCGGCGCCCGAACCCGATCCGCCAGAAGTAGGTCTCGAGGTCGTCGATCTGGTTGCGCCGCTCGGGATCGTTGCGCGTGTCGGCCTGGAGATGGGTGTTGTAGATCTCGATCGGAAACGGCACGCCGGGGACCCGGATCGCCGCTCCGAGCACGCCCTTCGCGATGATGCAGTCGGGAAACGCGCAGTCGCCGAAGCGGCGCTGGGACGTCGCCACGATCGGGTAGTTGCTCAGGATCTCGAGCCCGCTCGGGTTCTCGAACAGGCCGACGCCGCCCCCTTGGCCGTCCCCGAGGAGCTGGTACGGATAGCCCGCTCGATCGCGGATCCGCCGGGCCTTGCCCATGTAGCACTCCTGGAGGAGGACGACGTCGGGCGCGTCGCCCGCCGCGCGGCGCTCGGCGAAGATCTCGCCGATCCGCTTCAGCCGGTCGAGGTCGGTGACGATCGGCAGCGCCTTCACGTTGTAGTCGAGGACCACCAGGTCGCGCGTCACGACGAGGTCGGCACCGCGGGCCGGTCCGGCGGCGGCGCCGATCGCCGCCGCCAGCGCGATCGCCAGGAGCCCGGGGGCGATCCGTGCCGTCATCGACCGGTGGGTGGCCCGGTTGCGGCCGCAGGTGACCTCGCGCTGCCGGTGGCCTGCGCGCGGGCTGCTCCCGCTCAGTAGCGCTGGGGCTTCTTGCCGATCACCCAGTCGCGTACGCGCCAGTAGAGAGCGGTCGTGTTGATGACGACGATGAAGACCTGCCGCAGCTCGCCCTCGGGACACCGGATCGCGTCGACGGCGTGCCAGCCGAGATCGTTCCCGTTGAAGAGCAGGCTGCGGTTGCCCACGCATTCGGTGCGGATCACCTCGTCGAAGTCGCCGAGCGCTGGCGCCGAGTCGCGGGGATGCCGCCGGGCGTCGTCGAGCAGCAGCGTGTGCCCTCCCCATTCGTCCAGCCAGCGCTTCGAGTTGAAATAGAAGATGTGGCTCCCGAACTCGCGCTCCTGGTCCACGTGGGGCGACACCGCGCGGCCCGGCTCCGTGTAGTGCCAGTGGAAGCGGAACTCGACGTCCTTGACTCCGAAGAGCCGGCAGATGTTCCGGCGGTAGCGTTCGCCGCGCAGCTCGGCGACGAAGCGCTTCCACGTCGCGGAGACCGGCAGGTCGTCGGTGTACTCGAGGGAGTAGCGGTCGTGCGGCGCCTGGCCGGCGCGTCGCTGCTTGCCGAACCGGCGGTCGAAGAGCTCGAGGGAGGGCAGCTCCGTCTGGAGCTGCCCCCACGCCTCCGGGCGGATCAGCGCCTCGGGATTGACGAACGGATAGGGCTTGGTCTCCCGGAACCGCTCGGTCTCGATCCCTTCCAGCCGTTCGAAGTCGAGGACTTCTTCCATCTCTCCACCGCCTCGCTAGGCCGTTGCGCCGAGGACGCGCGTATCGGCCCGATCGACGAGCTCGAGCGCGTCGTGGCGCACGTGGTTGCGGGCCATCTCCTCGCGGACGATGGCCTCGGACACGCTGCCGTTGTCCAAGCACTCGCGGAGCAGCCCGAAGAAGAGCGCCTCCTGCCGCGGATCCGGATGGCGCCGATAGCGACCCAGGAAGGCGTACTCGCCGAAGACGCGACCGCGAAGCCGGTTGAGCGTCCCGAGCAACGGGATCCCTCCCAGCTTGTCCGCGGGCACGAAGTCGACCGGTAGACCCGTCTTCCAGGGCTGGGTCCGCCGCTTGGTGTTGTGCAGCATCTTCGTCGCCGGGGTCAAGCGATCGAAGTCGTTCCACTCGGGCTCGAAGTAGCCCTTCTTCTCCGCCGGAACGTGGTGGAGGCAGATCCAGTCCTTGTAGTCGCGCTTGAACTCGAACAGCTCGGCGAACTCGCGCTCGGCATCCCAGTCGCGCAGGCCCGCGCAGTCGAGCAGCATCGCGCTGGTCGCCACGCAGTCCTTGCCGGCGTGGCGCCGGCGCCCCATCACCGACTTGCCGCCCATGTCGCGGGTCAACAGCTCCCAGACGTCGCCGACCGCGAAGATGTCCGGGTCGATCACGATCGCCCGTCCCTCGAATCCCATCAGCCGGGGCGGCAGGAATCGCAGCGGCGTGAAGGACTGGAGGTCGTCCATCCTCCAGATGCGCTCGTGGCCGCCGCGCAGGAAGGGCTGCCCCTCCCGCTCGGCGAGAAACGGGTAGTCCGCCGTCTCGAGCAGCCGGACCTCGAACTCGTCCGCGTGCTTCGAGTGCCGCCGTAGCGCATACCGCGCCACCAGCGCCCCGAGACGCTGTCGCTCGTTGGTGTGAATGAAGACGGTCGGCTTCATCGCGCGCCCCCCGGCCGGCAGAGGATTTAGCACGGGTGGGGCCCCCTGCGCAGATCCGAACACCCGTTACCCACCGCCGAGGGCCCCGGTGGCGTCCCACGCAGCTCCGGTCGGTCAAGGAAGCCTTCCCTGGGTCAAGAAGCCCCCGGATACGGCCGACGCCCCCTGCCGCGGGCGGGCCCCAAGCGCGTCGTGGACGGCTCGCCGCGGGACGGGAGTGGGAGATGGGGATTCGGTGTGCCCGCCGCGCGCTCTGGACCGGGATGTTCGTCGTGATCGCGCTTGCCGACGCCGCGAGCGCCGAGGTGCCCGAGGAAGACGATCTCGCGGGCATGGACCTCGAGGCCCTGGTGGATCTCGAAGTCACGACCGTGTCGAAGCGCGCGCAGAAGGTCTCCGAGACTCCCGCTGCGGTGTTCGTGATCAGCCAGGAGGACATCCGCCGCTCCGGCGCCACCACCGTGCCCGACCTGCTGCGCATGGCCCCGGGCGTGCACGTGGCCCAGATCGACGCGAACCGCTGGGCGATCTCGGCCCGCGGCTTCAACGACGAGTACTCGAACAAGCTGCTGGTGATGATCGACGGTCGCTCGATCTATACGCCGCTCTTCTCGGGCGTGATCTGGAACGAGCAGGAGCTCATGATCGAGGACATCGATCGGGTCGGGGTGGTGCGCGGACCGGGCGGCGCGATGTGGGGCGCGAACGCCGTCAACGGCGTCATCCACATCATCACCAAGGTCGCGAAGGACGACCGGGGCAGCCGCCTGATCACGCAGGCTGCCGCCAGCGTGACGGACATGGTCAACCAGATCGCCGAGGCCACGAGCGCCCAGACCAAGGGCAGCGAGGCGATCCAGACCGCGCTCCAGGTCTTCAAGGACGTCACCGAGGAGAGCACCCTCGGCGCCGAGGCGATCAACACCAGCGTCGCCTCGCTGCTGGAACGCGCCGCCCACCTGGAGACCGAGATCGGCCGCTTCAAGACGGAGTGACGCCGCTCCTCGGCACAGCCGCTAGCGACCCCGGAACACCGGATCGCGCTTCTCCAGGAAGGCCGCCATCCCTTCGGCGCGATCCTCGCTGGCGAAGGCAGCGGCGAAGGCCTCCTGCTCCAGGGCCTGGGCGACTCGGGCGTCGGCATCCTGGCCCCGATCGATCACGCGCTTCGCCGCCCCGAGCGCGAGTCGGCCCTTCCTCGCGATCGTCTCGCCGGCGGCGAGCGCGGCGGGCAGGAGCTCCTCGGGTGGGAACACGCGATTGGCGAGGCCGATGCGCAGCGCGAGCTCGGCGTCGATCGGCTCGCCGCCGAGCACCAGCTCCTTCGCCCAGCCCACGCCGACCCGGCGCACGAGCCGGCAGGTGCCGCCGAAGCCGGGAAGGATGCCGAGGTTCACCTCGGGCTGTCCGAAGCGCGCCGCGCTGCTGGCGTAGATCCAGTCGCAGGCCAGCGCGAGCTCGCAGCCGCCGCCGAGCGCGTAGCCGTTGACCGCGGCGATCGTCGGCACCGGGAGCGCCTCGAGCGCAGCGAAGGCGCGCTGGCCGAGGCGGCTGAAGTCGCCGGCCTCCCGGGCGCCGAAGGCCGCCATCGCGGCGATGTCGGCACCCGCGGCGAACGCGCGGCCTGCGCCGGTGACCACCACGGCGCGCAGGCTCGCGTCCTGCGCCAGCTCCGCAACGCGGGCCTCGAGCGCCTCCAGCGTGGCCGCGTCCAGCGCGTTCAGCGCCTTCGGGCGGTCGAGGGTCAGCAGGGCCACCGCCCCCCGGCGCTCGTTCTTCACGATCTCGCTCATGATTCTCCGATCGGATCGGCGACGGTAACCCGTGATATGCTGCGGCGCCTACGCGGAGGTGATCCCGTGCACACGTCCCGCCTCGCCCGGCTCGCCATGGCCACCGCCGCGCTGTCGGCGCTGCTCTTCTTCGGGGGGCCGCTCCTGATCCAGCTCGGGGCACTGAACGCCCCGGTCGGGTTCCCGATCTTCGTGTTCGGCTTCCTGTTCGGAATCCTCTCCCTGCTGCTCGGTCTGTTCGCCCTGTACACGACGCGTCCGGCGACGGGTCGCGCGGGACGCGGGCTGGCCCTGTCGGCCGCGGGGATCGGCGCACTCGTGGTCGGGATCGTGTTCGTCGCGCGCGGACCCTCCGCGAACCTGCCCCTGATCAACGACATCAGCACCGACCTCGAGGATCCGCCCGAGTTCATCGCGCTCGCCGAGGTCCCGGCCAACGCCGGACGCGACATGTCCTATCCCGAAGGCTTCGCGATCGAGCAGCGCGCGGGTTACCCCGACCTCGCGGGAATAATCGTGCCGACGCCCCCGGACGAGACCTTCCAGGCCACCGTGCGCGCGATCGAGGGACTCGGCTGGGAGATCGTCGACCGGGATCCCACGCGCGGTCACATCGAGGCGACGGCCACCTCGCGCATCTTCCACTTCGTCGACGACATCGTGGTGCGGATCGAGCCCGAGGGATTCGGCTCGCGCGTGGACGTGCGCTCGAAGTCGCGCATGGGCAAGGGCGACCTCGGCGCCAACGCCGCGCGGATCCGGCAGCTGCGCGACGCGCTCGAGTAGACCGCGAGCCGCGGCGCCTGGACCGGCCGACCCTCGTCGGCCTCCTAGCGTCCGACGTCGCCCAGCGCCGCCGCCTTCGCCCAGCGGTAGTCGGCCTTGCCGCTCGGCGAGCGCTGGATCTCCCCCACGAACACCAGGCGCTTCGGCAGCTTGTAGGCGGCCAGGTGCGAGCGGGCGACGTCGATCAGCTCCGCTTCGCTGACAGCCGCTCCCGGTCGCAGGCGGATCAGCGCCGTCACCTGTTGGCCCCAGCGCTCGTGGGGCGTACCGACGACCACGGCGTCGTACACGGCCGGGTGGTGCTTCAGGGCGTGCTCCACCTCCTCGGCGAAGACCTTCTCACCGCCGGTGTTGATGGTCACCGAGTCGCGGCCGAGCAGGCGCAGACGCCCGTCCGCTTCCAGCATCGCGCGGTCGCCGGGCACCGCATAGCGCACGCCATCCACCACCGGGAAGGTCCGCGCGGTCTTCTCCGGGTCGCCGTAGTAGCCGAGCGGAACGCGCCCGCTCCGCGCGAGCCAGCCCACCTCGTCGCTGCCCGGGTCCACCGGACCCGAGAGGTCGTCGCGCAGCACCAGGTTGTCCGGCGCCAGCTCGAAGTACCCGGTCGCGGCGCCGCTCGCCTCGGAGGAGGTCTGCTGGGCCTGGGAACCGCTCTCGGAGGAGCCCAGGGCGTCGACCAGGCGCACGCCCGGCAGCAGCTCGTGGAGCTCGCGCTTGAGCGCGGCGGTGAGGATGGCGCCGCCCGAGGTCAACAGGCGCAGCGAGGACACGTCGTAGCGACTGCTGCGCAACTCGTCGGCGAGCGGGCGACCGAAGGCGTCGCCGACGATGGTGAGCGCCGTGACGCGCTCGCGCTCGACGGTGGACCAGATGTCCACCGGATCGAGACGATCGGGTCTCGACTGCACGACGATCGTGCCCCCGAGCGACCACATGTTGAACGCCACCCAGTGGGCCGCGCCGTGCATGAAGGGGGGCGCCGGCAGCGCGCGCAGGTCGCCGCGCACGGCGCGCGCCACGACCTCGGTGGAGCTGGCTACGGGTCGCGTGTACATCGCCGAGCGGAACACGTCTTCCTGACGCCACAGCACACCCTTCGGCATGCCGGTCGTGCCGCCCGTGTAGAGCACGTACAGGTCGTCGGGCGAGAGCCCTTCGGGCGCCCTCGGCTCGGCCTTCGCGAGCGTCTGCTCGTAGCCCTGGGCGCCCGGTAGCAGCGGCTCGCCGCTCTCGTCCTCCACCTGGAGCCACAGGCGCACGTCGCCCAACCGGGGGCGGATGCGCGCGAGGGTCGGCGCGAAGCGCGCGTGGTAGATCACCGCCTTCGCGTTCGCGTTGGAGAGCAGGTACACGAGCTCCTCGTCCACGTAGCGGTAGTTGACGTTCACCGGCACGCAGCGGGCCTTGAAGGAGCCGAGCATTCCCTCCAGATACTCGTTTCCGTTGAGCAGATAGAGCGCGACGTGGTCCTGGCCCGATTCCCAGTTCGCGAGCCCTCCCCGCTCACGGTGGCAGCCCAGTCCGGCCTCGCGCAACACCGAGGCCAGCCTCCGGGTGCGGTCGTTGACGTCGGCCCAGCGCAGGCGCCGTTCGCGGAACACGATGCACTCGCGTTCCGGGACTTCGGCGGCGATCGCTTCGTGGAGCCAGGCGAGGTTGAACATGGGTGCGGATTCTCTCACGCCAGACGGCGCAGCGCGACGAGCGCGTCGAGGGTGGCGGCGGTGGCGTCGCGCGCGCCCTCTCCTTGCCAGGCCGGGAAGCCCCCGTCGGGCGCCTGCTCGGTGATCAGCTCGATCACGACGTCCTCGCGGCGCAGCTCGGCGCCGGGCAGACCGTGGGCATCGCAGTAGACCAGCACGCGGGCGGTGCGCACCGCGTCGAAGGCGCGGGTGACGAAGGCGCGCCCGAGTTCGCGTCCGCACCACTGGAGGATCGCGTCGGCCTCGTCGTGGTCGACGTTCGAGAACAGGTGGGCGTAGCTCGCGATCGCGCACCAGGAGCCGCTGCGCACGCGGTCCGGGCTCCAGTGGCCGGCGAGGAAGTCCGCCGCGGCGCGCAGCGCGTCGGGCCGCACGTAGCGCGTCTTCGCCAGGTGGCCGGCGATCATCCCGGTCTCGAACAGACGCGCCTCGAGCGGACTCTCGGGCGCGAAGCCGCCGTCGCCGGCCTGGAGCCGGTCGAGCGCCGCCGCCCAACGCGAGACGCGCGGATCCCCGAGCGCGCGCAGGTCGTCGCACAGCTCGAGTGCGCAGCGCAGCGCGGAGACGTGCGTGCCGTCGGGGTCGAGTCGCGCGACGACCGGCTCGGCGGAGGCACGGCCGATCAGCGCGGCCGCGCGCAGTCGGGACAGCGCGTCGCCGTTGGCGTCGACGTAGGCCGCAGCGCGCTGCGCGGCTTGGGGAACGATGTCGGTCACGGGTGGGCTCCGGGCAGCGAAGCGCAGGGGCGGCTGGTAGTGTACGCGCGACTGCACGAGGTTCCGCCCCCCTTGAGTCCTCCTCCGAGCGAGCGCCCGGCCGATCGTCCCGCCAATCGTCTGGCCGACCAGACCAGCGCCTACCTCCGGCAGCACATGCACAACCCGGTGGACTGGCATCCCTGGGGCGCTGAGGCGCTGGAGCGTGCGGAGAGCGACGATCTTCCGTTGCTGGTCTCGATCGGCTACAGCGCCTGTCACTGGTGTCACGTGATGGAGCACGAGTCCTTCGAGGACCCGGAGACGGCGGCGCTGATGAACCGCCTGTTCGTGTGCATCAAGGTCGACCGCGAGGAGCGACCGGACCTGGACCAGATCTACATGGACACGGTGACCGGCCTGACCGGTCACGGGGGCTG
The DNA here is from genome assembly GCA_964653555.1 of uncultured Spirochaetales bacterium. Lineage (GTDB taxonomy): Bacteria > Myxococcota_A > UBA9160 > UBA9160 > SMWR01 > JAHEJV01. Next base: position 28,701 of record CAZZFT010000024.1, read on the forward strand.
GCCGCTCACGGTCTTCTGCACGCCCGACGGACGTCCGTTCTACGGCGGAACCTACTACCCGCCCGAGCCGCGCCACGGCATGCCGGCCTTCCGCCAGGTGCTCACGGCCGTGGCCGACGCCTGGTCCTCGCGTCGCGACGAGGTAACACGCAGCGCCGACGAGATCACCGCCACCCTGGCGCGCCGTCCCGCGCCGGGCTCGAGCGTCCCGGGGGCCGCGGCGGCAGCGAGCGGCGCGCAGCGTCTGCTCCAGCGCGCAGACCCGGATCACGGCGGCTTCGGTGGCGCGCCCAAGTTCCCGACTCCGACCTCCCTGGATCTGTTGCTCGCGGCAACGGATGTGCTTCCGGAGCGCAAGGCTCGGGAGGCGCGCGACCACGTGCTGCTCACCTGCCGCGAGATGGCGCGCGGCGGCCTCTACGACCAGCTGGCCGGGGGCTTCCATCGCTACAGCGTCGACGCGCGCTGGTGTGTGCCCCACTTCGAGAAGATGCTCTACGACCAGGGACAGCTGCTGCGCACCTACGCCGAGGCCTGGCGCCGCAGCGGGGACGACGACCTGCTGTGGCCGATCCGCGAGACCGCGGCCTTCCTGCGCCGCGAGATGGCGGCACCCGACGGCGGCTGGTTCGCCAGCCAGGACGCGGACAGCGAGGGCGAGGAGGGCCGCTACTACGTCTGGACGCCGGATGCGGTGCGCTCCGTGCTGGGCGACGACGCCGACGCCTTCTGCGACGCCTACTCAGTCACGGCCCGCGGCAACTTCGAGCACGGCGCCACGGTGCTGATGGACCGCGCGCGCAAGCCGCGCCCCGACTTCGCCGCGCAGCGCGCGGCGCTGCTCGCCGCCCGCGCCGAGAGGGTGGCGCCGGGCACCGACCGCAAGCGCGTCACCGCCTGGAACGCGCTCGCGATCTCGGGCCTCGCGCGCGCCGGCTCGCAGCTGGGCGACGACGCGATGGTCGCCGATGCCGCCGCGGCCGCGGACTTCCTCGCCGCGCACCTGGTGGACGGAGAGGGGCGCCTGCTGCGGGTCTGGAACGAGGGCCACGCCCACGTGCTGGCTTTCCTCGACGACCACGCGACACTGCTCGAGGCGTACCTCGATCTGTTCCGCGCCGGAGCGGGCGAGCGCTTCCTGGACCGCGCCCTGGGGCTGGCCGACGCGATCGCCGCGCGCTTCTTCGAGCCCGAGGAGAACGACCTGTTCCTCACCCCGTCCGACGGCGAGCCGCTGGCCCAGCGGCCGCGCTCCGACCACGACGGAGCGACGCCCCACTCGACCGGGCTCGCCGCGCTGGGCCTGCTGCGGGCGGCATCGCTCTCCGGCCGCAGCGGTCCCCGCGACGTGGCGCTGCGCGTGCTGCGCACCCACGCCCTGGCCCTGGAGCGGGCGCCCGAGGCCTTCCCCTCCCTCGCGCGCGCGGCGCTGATCGCCGAGCGCGGTCCGTCACTGGCGCTGATCGTCGGCGAGCCGGGCGATGGGCGCGCGCAGGCGCTGGCGGCGCGCGCGCGCCACGTGCTCGGGCCCGAAGACGGGGTGGTCCTGGCGGCCCCGAGCGCGGCGCCGGCCCACCTCGATCCGATCTGGCTCGCCGGGCGCGGCCCGGTCGCGGGCCGGCCCGCCGCCTACGTGTGTCGCGGCACCACCTGCTCGCTGCCCGTCACCGACCCCTCCGCGCTCGTCCCCCCCGCGCCGGAGCCGCATCCAACGGAGGAATCCCCTTGACCCGAGCGCGCGACAACAAGCGGTACGGCCACGGCCACGAGGACGATCTGGCGCCGCTGCGGCCGCTCGACCTGGCGGCGGTCGACGGCGTCGACGCCCTGGTGCGCGCGATGAGCCACACCGCCTTCGGCGGGCGTCGGCTCGGCGAGGCCGCCGACGTGCTCGAGGCGATGGTGCGCGACGAGACCTGCTTCCGGGTGCTGACGATCTCCGGCGCGATGACGATCGCGAAGCAGGGGCTCGTCATCTGCGAGATGATCGATCGAGGATGGGTGCACGCGATCGTCTCCACCGGCGCGCTGATGACCCACGGCCTGTCCGAGGGAGTGGGAAAGACCCACTTCAAGCACCGTCCCTCGATGCGCGACGAGGTCCTGTACGAGAAGGGCTACAACCGCGTCTACGACACCATCGAACTCGAGCAGAATCTCGACGACGTCGAGCGCATCCTGCAGAAGGCGCTCGCCGACCTCCCCGACGGAACCGTGCTGTCGAGCCGCGTCGTCTGCGAGCAGCTCGGCCGCCAGCTCGCCCTCGACGGCGGCGACCGCGCAGTCCTGCGCAGTGCCTTCTCTCGCAACGTTCCCGTCTACGTGCCGGCGTTCACCGACTCGGAGCTCGGTCTCGACGTCGCCATCCACAACCACCTGCGCCGCCGCGACGGAAGGCCGCCCTTCGCCTTCGATCCCTATCTGGACCTCGAGGACTTCACCGGCCGCATCCGACAGCACGAGACGCTCGGCATCTTCACGATCGGCGGCGGGGTTCCGCGCAACTGGGCGCAGCAGGTCGGACCGTACCTGGAGATCATGCGCGGTCGGATCGGCGTCAACGAGCCGGTGCGTCGCTACAAGTACGCGGTGCGCATCTGCCCCGAGCCCGAGCACTGGGGCGGTCTCTCGGGGTGCAGCTACACCGAGGGCGTCTCGTGGGGCAAGTTCGTGCCCGAGGCCGAGGGCGGCCGCTTCGCCGAGGTGTACGCGGACGCCACGATCGCCTGGCCGCTGGTGGTCCGCGCGGTCATGGAGCGCTTCGCCGGCTGACCACCGAGGCCGAAAGCGTTGCCGCGACGGCTTCTTGCGGCCCGGCCTGCGGGTCGGGATCGAGCCCGGCCTCGCTCGGGCGGCCAGCGATAACACTTCAACGGCGGGCCCTTCCGGCCGATGTAGACATACCCGAGGTGGTCTGCCTCGCGGAGCTCGTGCGGGAATCCATGGTGAAGTCCGAATCGCTCCCGGTCCGCAGGGATCTCCAGCTGCTCACGCGCGTACATTTCCGGGACGCCCTCGGCGAGAGTCGCGAGTGCTTCGGCAACATCCTCGAGCTCGGACCGCGCACGCTGCGCCTCGAATCGGGCCGCCCCCTGGAGCCGGGCTGCCACCTGCTGCTCCAGGTCGTGTTCCCTGGGCAGCGCCACTACCCGCGCAGCATGGTTCCCCTGCACTACATCGTGCGGGGAGCCCACGACGAATCGAACCTCCACTACGACCTCGAAGCGACCGTGATGGAGAAGGAGTCCCACGAACGTCTGTCTCTGTACCTGAGCCGGGAAACGACCTCGGGCTGAGAAGGAGCTTCCCGTGCAGCGGATCGGAATCGACCTCGGCACCACCAACTCCGTCGCTGCCCAGGGCGGGCGGGCCCGCCCCGTGAGCGCGGATGGCAGGCACTCGCTTCCCTCGGTGGTGGCCTTCCTGCCGACGGGTGAGATCCAGGTCGGAGAGCTCGCGCGGCGACGGCGGGCGATCGACGGCGGCAACACCCTGTTCTCGGCGAAGCGCATCATCGGGCGCCGCTTCGACTCCCACGAGACGCGCAACTTTCGCGACCGCTACCCGCTGTTCCTGGAGGAGATGGCGGGAGGTTGGACGGGCTTCCGCACCCGCAGCGGGCCGGTGTCGCCGGTCGAGGTGGCGACCCACGTGCTCGAGGCGCTGATCGCGCGCACCGGCATTGACCCCCGCAGCGGGCCGGTCACGGTGACGGTCCCGGCCAGCTTCGCCTCGCCCCAGCGCGACGCCACGGCCGAGGCCGCCGCGAAGGCCGGCCTCGGCGAGGTGAGCCTGCTCGAGGAGCCGCTCGCCACCGCCCATGCCTACGTCGCGCGCGGCGCGCGCAGTGAGCGCGCCTTCGTCTACGACCTCGGCGGCGGCACCTTCGACTGTGCCGTGGTCGAATGCTCCGGCGACGCTCCCAGGCTGATCGCCCACACCAGCGATCTCACGCTCGGCGGCGACGACGTGGACTACCGGCTGGCCGACTGGGTCCAGCAGGCGGTGATCGAGAAGCACAACTGGGACCTGGGCAACTACTCCGAGGTCCGCGACCGACTGCTCTCCGAGTGCGAGCTCGCCAAGATCCGGCTCTCCACCGAGGAGCGCGCGGAGTTCCTGCTCGGCCAGATCGATCCCGAGTGCCCCTCGGCCGGGGACACGATCGTGCTCAGCCGCCAGCTCCTCGACAGGGAGTGCCGCGAGCTGCTGCAGCGCTCGTTCTCCGTCTGCGACGAAGTGCTGCGGCAGGCCGAGATGCGGCCGAAGGACGTGGACACGGTGTTCCTGGCCGGGGGCACGACCTTCCTGCCGATCGTCCAAGACGGCGTCCGCGCCTACTTCGACCAGCGCGGCGCCCTGGACATCGATCCGACCCAGGTCGTGGCGATCGGTGCCAGCATGGCGGAGCTCTAGAACCAGCCGCTCCGATCGCTCTCCAGCAGCTCCAGCACCTCCTGCTGGCCCGCGGCGCGGGCCAGCTCCGTGGCGTCGCGCCCGCTCGCGTTGCGCTTGTGCGCGCTGGCGCCAGCTCGAAGCAGCACGCGCACGACCTCTGTGTGACCCGCCGACGCGGCGCGCATGAGCGCCGTGCTGCCGTCGCCCGCTCGGGCGTCGGCGTTGGCGCCGCCCGTGAGCAGCCGCTCCACCACCTCGGCGTGGCCGCGCTCGGCGGCGATCTGGAGGGGAAAGGCGCCGCTCGCCGTCGGCGCATTCGCGTCCGCGCCCCGCCCGATCAGAGCGGCCACGGCGGCCGCGTCGCCCCGAGCGCTCGCCACCGCGAGCGGCGAGGATCCATCCTCGCAAGCCGCTCCGGGATCGGGCGCCCGGGCGAGCACGACGGCCAGGGTCTCGGCGTCTCCGCTCGCGACGGCATCGCACAGCAGGACTCCGCCGCCCGCCGCATCCCCGACGCCGCCCGCCGCGATCAGCTTCGCCGCGACCTGGGAGCGCCCGCGCAGGACCGCGTAGGACAGGGCGTCCCTGCCCTTCGCGTCGACCGCGTCGCCCGGGGCTCCGGCGCGCAGCAGCCGATCCACCGCGGCCAGATGCCCTTCCGACGCAGCGGCGATCAGCGGCGTGGTGCCGGTGGCGTCCGCGAGCCGCGTGCTCGCCCCTGCCTCGATCAGCGCGTCCAGCGCGTCCGTGGCGTCGACGCCGGCCGCGATCCGCAGCGCGGTCGCACCGTCCTTGCGCTGGGCGTCGACCGCGGCCCCCGCAGCGAGCAGCCGCCGCACGATCGGCGCGTGGTCCTTCCAGGCAGCCCGCATCAGCGCGGTGCAGCCCTCGCCGTCCCGGGCGTCGATGTCGGCGCCCCCGGTCTCGGCGAGGAGCGCGCGCACGGCGTCGTCCTTCCCGAGCCAGGCGGCGGTCATCAGCGGCGTCCAGCCCCGGTAGAGCTCCGACTCGCGCGCCGCCCGGGCCAGCCAGGCGCGCTCGGATGCCTGCTCCGACGCGCGTGCCCGCGACACCTCGCCCCGTCTCGCTGCGGCGTCGCCGGACGCCGCGGCCGGCTTGCCGGCGGGAGACGGGCTCGGCTTCGATTCCGCCCGCTCCTGCGGCTCGGGCCAGCCGTTGGCCGCGACCTCCTGGAGCGCGGCGGCGGCGAGGCGGTGGCCCTGGTCGGCGGCCTTGCGATACCAGCTCGAGGCGAGCTCGCGGTCGCGCGGCCCCCCCGCACCGTCCCGCAGCATGCAGGCCAGGCTGTACTGCGCCTGGGGATGGCCGCGCTTGGCGGCCTCCGCGAACCAGTGGCGCGCCCGCGCGAGGTCCTTGTCCACGCCGCGGCCCGACTGGTAGAGGGAGGCCAGTCGATACTGCGCCTCGGCGTTGCCCGCCCGCGCGGCCGACTCCCACAGCGCGGCGGCGCGGTCGAACTGGCGATCGCGCGCGGCGGCGAAGCCCTGCTCGAGCGCGCTCTCGGCGGGGGGGACCGCCCGGGCGGGCGACGCCGCCAACGCCGCGGCGAGCGCGGCGACCACGAGGGCGCCGCCCAGTGCGGGGGCGAGCCGGCTCATCGCATCCGGCGCTGGCGCGCCTGCTGGATCTCGATGCCGGCCGCCTGGAGAAAGGGCGTCGGCACCTCGCCGCCGGCACACACGATCACGTCGTCGTTGGGGAGCTCGAGCCGTCCCTTGTCGGTGTCGAGCACGACGTCGCGCTCGCGGATCTCCGCGACCTGCGAGCCGAGCAGCACGGAGAGCGCGCGGACCGTCTCGGCCGCCTGGAGCCGCTCGCGGTTCTTGGGCTTGGCGCGGGAGAAGGCCTCTCCCCGGTAGGAGAGCGCGACGGCCGCCCGCGGCTGCTCCGAGATCGCGAGCGCGGCCTCGATCGCGCTGTCGCCGCCGCCGACCACGAGCACCCGCCGGCCGGCGTACTGCTCGGGATCCACCAGGCTGTAGACGACCTTCGGGCGCTCTTCTCCGGGCACGCCGAGCTTGCGCGGCGTGCCACGGCGGCCGATCGCCAGCAGCACCGCGCGCGCGCGATAGTGGCCGCGCGTCGTGTCGATGGCGAAGCCGCCGTCGGCGCGGTCGATCTTCTCGACGCGCTCGCGATCGCGGATGCGGATCCGGGTCTCGCCCTGCACCCGGCGCCAGAACGCCAGCAGCTCCTCCTTGGTGGTCTCGGCGAAGCGCACCGGGCCCACCAGCGGGAGCTCGACGGGGCGGGTCATCACGATCTTGCCGCGCGGGTAGTGGGACACGGTGCCACCCAGGGTGTCCTGCTCGAGGGTCACGTAGCGCAGGCCCGCCTCCTGGGCCGCGAGTGACGCGGCGAGACCCGCCGGACCCGCGCCGACGATCGCGAGATCGAGGTCGCTCCCGGCGCCGATGCCCGGCAGGGTGCGGATCGACGCCACCGCCTGGCGACCCTGCTCGACCGCGTTCCGGATCAGGCCCATCCCCGCGATCTCTCCGGCGACGAACAGGCCGGGGACGTTGGTCTGGAAGTCCGGACCGGTCACCGGGATCGCGACCGGTCGGTTCTCGGTGCCCAGCACCAGGGAGATCGCGTCCTGGGGACACGCCTCCTGGCAGGCCCCGTGGCCGATGCAGTGGGTCGGGTTCACGAGGCGGGCCTTGCCGTGCACCATCCCGAGCACGTCGCCCTCGGGACACGCCGTCACGCAGGTTCCGCAGCCCAGGCACAGGCTCGGATCGATCAGCGGATGCAGGGAGGGCGGCTCGCTGAGGCCCGCGGAGCGGGACTCGTCGAGGGCCGCGAGGCTGCGGCGGTGCTGCGCGCGTCGCCGGCGACCGCGCACCAGCCAGATCAGCAGCAGCGGGGCTCCGTAGACGAGCCACGGCAGGAGATCCGCGGCGCCATCGAACAGTCCCGTCCCGAACATCGCTCCCCCTTGCACCCCGTGCTTCGCCTCCCGGCCGCCGCTCAGTCGAAATCGACGCGGATGCCCAGACGCGTCAGGTAGCCGTACTCGTCGCCGCCCCCGTCGCCCCCGAAGCGCCGGACCCACTCGAAGCCGGCCTCGGCGTCGATCGTCAGCTTCCAGAACTCCAGGTCGATGCGCAGCGCCGGCCGCACGAAGAGCGCGTCGTCGGCCGAGGCGATCGCTCGGTAGTCGGCATCGAGGCGCGGGTTGAGCCGCAGGTTCCACGCCGCCGGAAAACGCAGGTTCAGACTTCCGCCGTAGTTGTCGGAGAAGTTCCCGTCGAAGTAGCGGACGCTGGCGACCGCGATGTCCCCTTCCGTCAGCAGGCTGTTCGCCAGCACCTGGAGACCCACCTGGTACTCGAGCCCCGTCCCCTCGATCGCCGGTACGTTGCCCGACTCGGGGAGATCGTCCACCTCGCTCAGGGTGCCGTCGGCGGTCAGCTGGAGCTGCTCAGTGAGGTGCTTGGTGAGCGAGAGGGTTCCCGTGGCGCTGCGGGCGGTGCGGTCGCGCGCCAGCTCCTCGATCTCGCTCGAGGAGTAGAGCTGCTTCAGGTCGTCGACCGAGGAGACGGGCTGGCCGATCAGCGCGTTCGAGGTCAGCAGCGGCGGGGTGTAGCGATAGTCGAGGTAGAGATTGGCTTCCGTGTCCCAGCCGAGGGTCGCATTGGCCACCAGCAGCGCCGAGTTCAGCTCCGTGAAGTGGACGTCGTAGTCGACGAACACGGCGGCGAAGCGTCCGTCACCCACGTAGCGCAGCTCGGCGCCGACGGCCTCGCGGTCGATGCGACCCCCGATCTGCTGCCCGAGCGCCCAGATCTGACCGTTCACGGCCTCGAACAGACGCGGACTCTCGAGGCTGACGCCGACGAAGCGGCGGTCGGTGTCGACCGACAGGTGGCGGTCGTAGTCGACCGGGAACCCGGCGACCGAGCCGATCCGCCAGCCGTCGAGGAAGGTGACGCCCAGGCCCCCGCCGTCGAAGCGGCCCAGCACGCCGCCGGCGTTGATCGACTGCCGTCCGAGGCTGCCGTCCAGGCCGAGGCCGCGATCCGAGGCCTCGACGTAGAGCGTGCTGAGGCGCAGCGAGTCGTCGAGCTGCTGGAAGGGGTTGTCGATCCGGTAGTCGCTCGCCAGGCGGGACTCGATGTCGATGTCGCCCCGCCGCAGCCGGGCGACGAAGTTGACGTCGGCGATCCCGGTGTCGTCGGCGAAGTCCTCGCTGGTGTCCCGGAACAGCTCGGAGCGGAAGTAGGTCGACGACACGCTGCCGTAGGTGCGCAGATCCCACTCCTCCGCGGAAGAACGCGCGGGGCGCAGGTCCTCGCGCGGCTCGGCGCGGCGCGACACCAGGGCCTGGAGCCGCTGGCTGACGCGCTGCGCCCCCTCGCCCTCGGGATACGACGCGAGATACTTCTGGTACTGCGCCTTCGCGTGGGCGAGCTGACCGTTGCGCTCGCGCGCCACGCCTAGCAGCTCCAGGACGTCCGGCGCGTAGCGGCTCGGCGGGTAGGTCGAGGCCTTGGTGAGCAGCCGGATTGCGGCCTCCAGGTCGCCGGCGGTGAGGACGTCCCGCGCCTGCTCCACCAGAGCGCGCACCGCCTCGGTCTGCTCGTCGTTCGCGGTCGCCGTCTGGGGCGCCGGCTGGACGGCCGTTCCAGTCCTCTGCGGGGGCGACACGGCAGCCGCCTCGGAGACCAGGCGCTCCGAGCGGGAGACCTCGATCACGACCGCCTCGGGAAAATAGGGAGCCAGCAGCAGCGCAGTCTGCTTCGCCGAATCGGCGTCGGGGAAGAAGCCCAGGCGCCGGCTCTTCCAGGGCTTGCCCTGGCGCGTGGTCTCGAGCACGTAGACGCGGTTCTGGCGGAACACGGCGAGCCCGGGCAGAGGGGCGAACGTCCCCTCACGCGGAACCGCGTCGAGCTCCAGGGCGAAGGGATCGTCGAGATCCACCGCCACCTCCGGTGGTCCGTCCAGGCGCCGCGCCTGCGACGGCAGCACCTCCGTCTCGGGCGTCGGGCGCGGTGGCGGCTGGGGCGGCGCGGGCGGCGCGACCCGCCGGCTCGGGTCCCGGAGTTCGATCCGGATGCTCCGGAAGTCCTCTCCCTGGCGGATGGAGAATTCCACGTCCCGCGAGAAGCGCAGGTCGAGGACGGGACCCTCGGCGCCGGAGCCGTCGTAGACGACCTCGACCAGGGGCACGCTCGATCCGCGCGGCGCCTGGAGCGACTCTCGCCCGAAGGACGGGACCAGATCGACGGGTCCCACCCGGATGTTCTCGAGCTGGATGTGCACCGAGCGCCCGCGGTCGTTCGGCGCGTGGCGCAGGTATCGCACCGGGTTGGTGAAGGCGATGCTCACCGACCAGCCTGGCTCCTCGTCGCGGACGGACAGGCCGTCGAGGATGCGGTTGCGCACCGGCTGCGCCGCGACGGGCTGGACCGCGACGAGCGCCGCGAACAGACCTACCCAGACGGCGACGCCGATCCCCACCCCGATTCGACACGACATCCGGTCCCGCTTCCGATGGGGAAAGTCTCGACACCTCCACGGCTCTACTCGGTGATGGCCGTCACGACCTTGAAGCACCGTTTCCGGTCTCATTGCGCGTGGGGGACCGCGCGCCGGATCGACGCTCAGGAGTGACGGACGAGACTCGATTTCCGGGGCCGACCAGCCGATGGGAACGGGTACCGACGCGACCGGAGACGGGTCTCGAGCGGGGGGGACGGATGCCGAGGTCGAGTGGTCCCGTAGATGCGATCGCATCGTCGCAGGCCCGAACCTCCGCAGCGGGGCGGGCCGTTCCCGAGACCGCGACCAGCGTGACACTGGCGACGGTCGCCGCGGCGCTCGCGATCGCCGCGGGCTGGACGCTGCGCGACGAGCTGCCCCTCAGCGCGCGCAGCGGTCTGGGCTACGGGCTCGGCATCGCCGGGCTCGCTGCGATGTGCCTGCTCCTCTCCTACTCCGTGCGAAAGCGGCTTCGCGTCACGGCGGGCTGGGGGCCGGTCCGCTCCTGGTTCCGCTTCCACATGGTGCTGGGGATCGCCGGGCCCGTCGCGATCCTCTACCACGCGGGATTCCGGCTCGGCTCGCTGAACAGCGCCGTCGCCATGGCCTGCGTGCTGCTCGTGTCCGGCAGCGGGCTCGTGGGACGGGTGCTCTACACACGGATCCACCGCGGGCTCTCGGGCCATCGCCTCACCCTCGAGGACCTGCGCTACGAGATCGACTCGGAGCGCGGCGGGATCGAGCGGCTGGCGCCGGGGATCGCCAAGCGACTTGCGGGGCTCGAGGCTCTGGTCCCGACGTCGCCGACGGGAATCCTCCACGCCGCGCTGCGCGCGGCTCGGGTGGCGCGCGCGGCGAGGCGCACGAGCGCGGAGTGCGACGTGTGGCTCTCGGGCCGAGGTCCCTGGGCGCGCGCGGGCGACGCCAGCCGCGACCTGTCGCCGGACGTGCGCCGGCGCATTCGCGCGCAGCTCGACGATTACATCGCCGCGGTACGGCGCAGCGCCCGCTTCGCCCTCTACGAACGGGTGTTCTCGCTGTGGCACGCGCTGCATCTGCCCCTCTGCTTTCTGCTCTTCGCCTCCGCGGCGGCCCACGTCGTGGCGGTGCACTTGTATTGAGGGGAACGTGAGGTGTCAGCGACCCGAGCCCGCTGGTGGGCGTCCTGGGGGATCGCGTGGGGGCTGGGGCTGGCGATGCTGGTGATGAGCTCGCGCGCCGGCGCCGGCGGACTCGAACGGCTGGTGATGCCCGGTCCGCTCGCCGCCGCCCACGCGGACCTGGAGAAGGACTGTGGAAACTGCCATCAGCCCTTCGACCGCACCTCCCAGCGCGCGCTGTGCCTCGAGTGCCACGAGGACGTCGCGGCGGATCTGTCCGCGACCCGCGGCTTCCACGGCCGACTGCCCCAGCCGAAGGACCTGGACTGCAAGTCCTGTCACACCGACCACGCCGGGCGCGACGCGGACATCGTCGGACTCCAGCGCGATGCCTTCCTCCACCAGCGGACCGACTTCCCGCTGCAGGGTGCCCACACCCGGGCTCCTTGTGCCTCCTGCCATGCGGAGGCGACGAAGTTCCGGGCGGCCTCGAGCGACTGCGTGGACTGCCACGCCGAGGACGAGCCTCACCAGGGCAGGCTGGGAACCCGCTGCGCCGACTGTCACGGCGTCGAGACCTGGCGCTCCGCCCGCTTCGACCACTCCAAGACCCACTTCCCCCTGGTCGGCCGACACCAGAAGGTGGAGTGTCAGCTGTGCCACCCCAACGAACGCTATCGGGACACCCCCGGGACCTGCGCGAGCTGCCATCAGCTCGACGACGCCCACCGCGGGTCCTTCGGCAGCGACTGCGGAGGCTGCCATTCCCCGCGCAGCTGGCAGAAGAGCGGCTTCGACCACGACCGCGACACGCGCTTCCCGCTGCGCGGGGCGCACGCGCGCGCGGTGTGTCAGGACTGCCACCGCGACGACCCGCGCACCCACAAGCTGAAGACCGACTGTCTGTCGTGTCATCGCAGCGACGATGCGCATCGCGGACGCAACGGACCCTCCTGTGAGAAGTGTCACGGAACCAGCTCGTGGAAGCCGAGTACTTTCGACCACACACGGGATACGCAGTTTCCGCTGCGCGGCTCGCATCAGAGCGCGGCTTGTGAGTCGTGTCACGCGAGGCCGCCGTTCGAGGAGCGACTGAAGACCGACTGCTACGCCTGCCACGAGAAGGACGACGTGCACGCCGGAGGCCAGGGCCAGGATTGTGGACGCTGTCACGACGAGCGTTCGTGGACGGGCGAGGTGCGCTTCGATCACGAGCTGACGCGCTTCCCCCTGCTGGGCATCCACGCGGTGACGGCCTGCGAGGAGTGCCACTCCGGTCACGTCTTCCGCGGCACCCGGCGCTCCTGCGTGGCGTGCCACAAGGAGGACGACGTCCACCACGCGAGCCTCGGCCCGCACTGCGAGCAATGCCACAACCCCAACGGCTGGCCGCTCTGGGAGTTCGACCACGACCTCGAGACCGACTTCCCACTGCGGGGTCGGCACGACGGTCTGGTCTGCAGCGGCTGTCATCGGACCGCCGTGCGCGGAGCGATCCACCTGCCCAAGGACTGCCAGGGCTGCCACGAGCGCGACGACGCGCACCGCGGGGCCTTCGGTCCGGACTGCGGACGCTGCCACTCCGAGAACTCCTGGAGCGGCGCGCTGCTGATGCGCTGAGGCCTTGGCCACCCCCGCGAGCGAGACACCCATGCGAACAGAACCCGGTCAGCGCGGCGAGCGGCTCTCGCGGAGAGTGCGGTGGATCGAGGCCTGTCTCCTGGTCCTCCTCGGCGTCCTGGTCGTCCTCGGCGCCGGGACGGCCGCCGCGCAGCCGCGGAGCGACTTCGACCACCTGCGCACGGGCTTCGCGCTGGACGGCGCCCACGCCCGGCTGGAGTGCGAGTCGTGCCACAAGGGGGGCGTCTTCGAGGGGACTCCCAACACGTGCACGGAGTGCCACGACGGATCGTCGCTGCGCGCCCAGACGGCGAAGACCGGCCAGCACATTCCCACGGAGCTGGCGTGCAGCACCTGCCACACGACCGAGGCCTGGAGCGTCGCCCGTTTCAACCACGCCGATGCCACGCAGCCGTGTCAGAGCTGTCACAACGGGGTGAGCGCCGTCGGCAAGGGACCGACCCACCCGAGCACGAGCAAAGACTGCCAGACCTGCCACACGACGACGAGCTGGAGCGACGTTCGCTTCGATCACACGGGAATCACCGGCAACTGCGTCTCCTGCCACAACGGCACCACCGCCACCGGCAAGTCCCCCGGACACATCTCGAGCGGAAACAACTGCCAGGACTGCCACACCACCACCACCTGGACCGGCGCCGTCTTCGACCATGTCGGCGTGACCAGCGCCTGCTCCACCTGCCACAACGGAGTGACCGCCACGGGGAAGCAACCCGGCCACATTCCGTCGGGGAACAACTGCGAGGACTGCCACACCACGGTCACGTGGACAGGAGCCGTCTTCGACCACACCGGCATCACCACGGGCTGCGCGAGCTGCCACAACGGGGCGACCGCCGCCGGCAAGCCGCCCAACCACATCCCCACCTCCCAGGGCTGTGAGGCCTGCCACTCCACCATCGCCTGGCTGCCGGCCGGCTTCGACCACACGGGCGTGATCGGCGGCTGCGCGAGCTGCCACAACGACATCCAGGCGACCGGAAAGCCGGGAAACCACTTCATCACGCAGATCGGCTGCGAGAACTGCCACCGGACCGTCGCCTGGGTACCCGACGTGTTCCAACACACGTCGCCGAACTACCCGGGCGACCACCGTCGGGCCCTGGGATGCACCGACTGTCACATCGGAAACAGTCAGAGCCCGGCCTTCACGATCGCCACGTACGCGCCCGACTGCGCCGGCTGCCATGCCAACGACTTTGTTCCCAATAAGCACGAAGCTGCTGGTGGTGGGAACGAGACCGTCAGCCAGAATCGCAACTGTGCCGGCGCCTGCCATCAGAAGAGCAGTCACCACCGCGTCACCGATTCGAGCTGGGATCGCTAGACGATGGCAAGCCAGGGCACGGTGGGCCCGGGTGAGGGCTCCGAGGACCCGGAGCGATGTAGCACCGCGTGACGGACAGTGGATCCTGATCCGCTTCCCCGGGCCCGTGCGTTCGCGTATCGTGGAGGCTCCGATCCCCACCAGGAGGAAGCCCCATGGGCAAGTGGAGCCGCGCCGAGCTCGAGGAGGCATTCGAGAACTACCAGCGCCGGGCGCTCGAGGCGGGCACCAGCGGTAGCTGGGACGCCTGGGCCGAGCAGTTCACCGAAGACGCCACCTACATCGAGCACCACTACGGCACGCTCGGTGGGCGCGAGGCGATCCGCAAGTGGATCGGCGAGACGATGGCCGCGCCGATCAACTGCGAGATGAAGTACTTCCCGATCGAGTGGTACATGATCGACGAGGAACGCGGCTGGGTGATCGCCCAGGTGTGGAACCGGATGGTCGACCCGGGCGACGGCAGCCTGCACCAGGCCTACAACTTCACGCTCCTCAAGTACGCCGGAAACGACAAGTGGTCCTACGAAGAGGACATCTACAACCCGGTGCACTTCAAGGACATGATCCGCGGCTGGATGGACCGGAAGAAGAAGATCGCCGACGCGCGTTAGCGCTTGCGGCTGCCGTAGTCCTCGAAGGGGTCGTCGCGCTCGCGAACGGCCTGGCGGAAGCCCAGCTCTTCCGCCCTCTGCACGAAGTCGAGCCCTTCCTGGGTGTGGCGGGCGATGCCGTCGAAGAGCGTGCCCAGGGTGCGGCTCGAGGCGAAGCCCATGTTCTCGACGGTCTGGTTGCACAGGAGCTTCAGCATCACCAGCTGACTCGTGGGCACGCGCGCGATCCGGCGGGCGAGCCCGCGCGCGTGCTCGAGCAGGCGTTCGTCGGGCACCACCTCGAGCACGAGCCCGATCTCGGCGGCCGTACGCGCGGGGATCTCGTCGCCGGTCAGCAGGTAGCGCTTCGCCCGCTCCAGCCCCATCCGGTACACCCACATCGCGGTGGTGGGCGTGCCCCAGACGCGCGAGGGCGGGTAGCCGAAGGACGCCCCCTCCCCCGCCACGATCAGGTCGGCGCACAACACCATGTCGGTACCACCGCCGATGCACCAGCCCTGGACGGCGGCGATCGTCGGCTTGCGCGCATACCAGAGCTTCATGTAGGTGTCGACGAAGCTGCCGATCATGCGCATGTCGGCCACCGAATCCCAGACCCGGCTTCGCTCGGCTGCGCCTCGCTGCGCGCGGCCTTCGGCCGCTTGCCCACTCTCCCGACTTCGCTCAGCAGCGCCTCGCTGCGCGCGGCCATCGGCCGCTTGCGCGGAGGTGGCCCAGTCCAGCCC
>CAZZFT010000025.1:0-43129 GCA_964653555.1 uncultured Spirochaetales bacterium
TGGATGGACGACAGCGGGACGATCACGATCCTCGAGATCAAGGCGAAGTGCCGGCGACTGCAGTCCGAACACGGTCTCGACCTGGTGCTGGTCGACTATCTCCAGCTCGCCCACGGCAACACGCCCACCCAGCGCAAGGACCTCGAAATCGCCCAGATCAGCCACGGGCTGAAGGCGCTCGCGAAGGAACTCGACATCCCGGTGATCGCGCTCTCCCAGCTCAACCGCGGCCCCGAGCAGCGCGATCCGGACAAGCGCCGACCGAACATGGGCGACCTGCGCGAGTCGGGGGCGATCGAGCAGGACGCGGACGTGATCGCCTTCATCTACCGCGACGAGGTCTACAACCCCACCGAGGAGAATCACGGCATCGCCGAGCTGATCATCGCCAAACAGCGCAACGGTCCCACGGGCACGATCAAGCTCCAGTTCGACGGTCAGTACGCGAAGTTCACCGACCTCTCGGATCAGCGCCGCAGCGAGATGGGGCTGCCCGAGCGTCCGGGCTTCGGGCCGAGCGCGGGCGGCGTCGGCTTCGCCGGCGATCCCGAGGATTTCCCGGTCGCCCCGGACGACGGGGACTTCTTCTGAGCCGTGCCGCGCCTGATCCAGCCCCGCGCGATCGCGCGAGGCGCGACGCTGGGAATCGCGGCGCCTTGCGGTCCCGTGGACCCGCAGACGCTGGCCGCCGCCCGCGCCGTTTGGGAGGACGCGGGCTTCCGCACCGTCCACCGCGACGACCTGCTCGCGCGCAGCGGCTATCTCGCCGGTGACGACGCCCGCCGCGCGGCCGAGCTCTCGGAGCTCGTGAGCGATCCGCGGGTCGACGCGATCGTGTGTGCGCGCGGTGGTTACGGCTGCGCGCGCATCCTGGACCTCCTGGATCCCACGTCCTTTCGCGCGGCGCGCAAGCCGTTGGTCGGCTACAGCGACGTCACCGCGCTGCTCCTGTGGCAGCGACGCCGCGTCGGCCTGGTCGGATTCCACGGCCCGATGCTCGAGCACGGCGGTGACGTCGATCCGCTCGCCCTGGCGTCTCTGTGCGACCTGCTCGTGGGCGTCGCGCCTCCCGATCCGACCTGGAGCGGACGCGGATGGGGCGGCGGTCGCGCCGGCGGGCGCCTGGTGGGAGGCAACCTGGCGTTGATCGCTTCGAGCCTCGGTACGCCCTGGGAGATCGACACGCGCGGCGCGATCCTATTGCTCGAGGAGGTGGGCGAGAAGCCCTACCGGATCGACCGCGCGCTCCAGCAGCTGCGCACCGCCGGCAAGCTCGCCGCGCTCGCGGGAATCGGCGCCGGCGGATTCACCGACTGCTTCGACCCGCGCCATCCCGAGCCCGAGGCGGAGGAGGTGCTGGTCGAGATCGCGCGACCCCTCGGCGTCCCGCTCGTCACCGGCCTCCCCTTCGGCCACGTCCGCCGCAATCTCGCGTGGCCGATGGGAGCCCGCGCTACCATCGACGGCGACTCGGGGGAGCTCTCGCTGCTGGAGGCGGGAGTCGGGAGGTGAGTGCTTCGTGGTCTTCGTGATCGGCTGCTTCGGGGTGCGACAGTCGTGAGGTGGAGTGCGATCCGCCGCAAGCTCGCGCGCGTCGATCGCGCGATCGACAAGGCGATCGAGGGCGCGGAGATCCCGGGGGCCGTGGTCCTGGCGCGCATGCCGCGCGAGGGCGAGGTGATCGAGCACCTCTCGGTGCGGGGCCTCTCCGTGGTGCGGCCCGAGCGCATCCCGATGACCCGCGAAACGATCTTCGACCTGGCCTCCCTCACCAAGCCGATCGCCACCACCAGCGCGCTCCTGTGGCTGGTGCACGAGGGCGCGGTCGACCTCGACGCACCGGTGGCGAAGTTCCTGCCGGTCTTCGCCGAGCGCGACAAGGAGGCGGTGACGCTCCGCCACCTCCTGACCCACTCCTCGGGGCTCAAGCCCTGGCGCGCCTTCCACGAGCTGCTGCTCGAGCGGGAGCGCAAGACCGGCGAATCGTGGCTGGCGACACCGGCGGGGCGGGAGCTGGTGATCGACCGAGTGATCCGGTCGGGTCTCGTGCACGCACCCGGCGAGGCCGCCGTCTACGGAGACCTGGACTTCATCGCGCTCGGCGCGGTGGTGGAGGCGGTCACGCATCAGCGCCTGGACGAGTTCTGTCGCCAACGCGTGTTCGAGCCGATCGGCATGCGCGACACCTTCTTCCTGCCGCTGGGCGAGGGCGCCGAGCTGGCCGAGCCGCTGCGCCGTCGCATCGCGGCCACGGAGAACTGCCCCTGGCGCGAGAAGATCCTCTGGGGCGAGGTGCACGATCCGAACGCCTGGGCGATGGGCGGCGTGGCCGGCCACGCGGGCCTGTTCTCCACGGCCGACGACGTGATGCGCTTCGCCCTGGCGGTTCTCGACGCCTGGCACGGCCGCGGCGAGCTGCTGCCTCCTGCGCAGGTGCGAGCCTTCAGCGAACGCCAGCAGATGCCGAAGGGATCGGACTGGGCGCTCGGCTGGGACACGCCGACGGCGGGGCAGTCCTCGGCCGGGCGGTATTTCCCGGCCCGCTCGATCGGTCACCTCGGCTTCACGGGAACCTCGCTGTGGATCGACCTGGAGCGCGAGTCCGTCGTGGTGATGCTCACCAACCGCGTGCACCAGGTCGCGAAGAAGAGCCGCTTCGAGCTGCGTCCGACCGTGCACGACCTGGTGATGGAGGGCTTCGCGGCCGAATGAGCACCTCCCCGTCGAGTCCGTGGTGAGCGAGACACCCCGCCGCGTTCACTTCGTCGCGATCGGCGGCACCGGCATGGGCAGTCTCGCCGGACTGCTGCACGCGCGCGGCGTGCGGGTGACCGGCTCCGACGACCAGATCTACCCGCCGATGAGCACGCTGCTCGAGACCTGGGGCATTCCCGTGCACCAGGGCTTCCGTCCGGAGCACGCGCTGGCCGCCGAACCGGACCTGGTGGTGATCGGCAACGCGGTGCGTCCCGACAACCCGGAGGCCCGGGCGGTGATCGACGAGGGCCTCCCCTACCGATCCTTCTCCGACGCCCTCTACGAGCTGGCGATCGCGGGCAAGCACTCCGTGGTGGTCAGTGGAACCCACGGCAAGACGACCACGACCAGCCTGCTCGCGTCGCTCCTGCTGCGAACCGGCCGCGACCCGTCGCTCCTGGTCGGCGGACACGCTCTCGACTTCGGCGGGAGCTTCCGCGAAGGGGGCGGCGACCACTTCGTGGTGGAGGGCGACGAGTACGACACCGCCTTCTTCGACAAGACCCCGAAGTTCCTGCACTATCACCCGCGCACGCTGGTGATCACCTCGGTGGAGTTCGACCACGCGGACATCTACCGCGACCTCGAGCACGTCAAGGACGCCTTCCGCACCCTGGTGCACCAGATGCCGCACGACGGCGCGATCGTCGCAGCGCTGGCGCACGAGGGAGTGCGCGACGTGGTCCAGAACGCTCCCTGTCGCGTGGTGGGCTACGGCGTCGGGGACGCCTCCGATCTCGCCTACGCCGCTCGAGAGCTCGTTGCGGACGCGGGCGGAACCCGCTTCGGACTGCGCTGTCCTGATCGCTCGACGCTCGTCGGCCGGGCTCCCCTCTATGGGGCCCACAACGTCGAGAACGCGGTCGCCGGCCTCGCGACGGCGGCCGAGCTCGGTGTCCCGATCGCCGACGCGCTCGCTGCGATCGAGGCCTTCCGCGGGGTGCGCCGGCGTCTCGAGGTGCGCGGCGAGGCGGACGGCGTGACCGTGCTCGACGACTTCGCCCACCATCCGACGGCCGTCCAGGCGACCCTCGCCGCGGTGCGCGCGCGCTACCCGGGCCGGCGCGTGGTGGCGATCTTCGAGCCACGAACCAACACGAGCCGGCGCGCGATCTTCCAGCAGAGCTATGCCGAGGCCTTCGACGGCGCCGACCACGTGGTGATCCGGCGCGTCCCCGACGCCCCGATCTACAGCGCGACGGGGGAAGTCACCGAGCGCTTCTCGGCCGACGTCCTCGCCCAGGACCTGCGCGCCCGGGGCGTCTCCGCCGAGGCCTTCCCCGACGTGGACGCCATCGTCACGCACGTGGCTCGGGAGGCCCGGCCCGGCGACGTGGCCGTGGTGATGAGCAACGGCGACTTCGGCGGCGTCTGGGAGAAGCTGCTCGAAGCGCTGGCTCGCCGCTAGCCGACTCGGGAGTCGGCCGACGCGCAGCGCGCCGAAGGCGAGCGAAGGCGGGCTGGGACGCCGACTCCATACCGTCGGGCGACCGGACTAGGGCGCGGCGGCCGCGGGCCCGGTCGAGGCGGAAGACGCCGCGGCCTCGCACTCGCGCACGCGCTCGCGAGCGTCGCTGAGCGCCCTCTGCTGCAGCTCTCCGACCCCGCCCTCGCCCTGCTCGACGAACCAGACGAACTGGTCGTAGCGAGCGGCGCACTTCTCGGGCTGACCGGAGAGCCGGTACACCTCGGCGAGAGCAGCGAGCGTGCCCGGATCGCCGGGGCGCAGGAACAGCGCACGCAGGAGCTCCCGCTCGGCCTCCTCGTAGCGGCCCTGGGCGCGGAGGGAGAGACCGTAGGCCGCCAGCCACTTCGAGTTGCGCGGCTCGATCTCGACCGCCCGCATGAGCGCGGACTCGGCCTCCTCCGGATGGCCCAGGCGCAGCGCGGCCGCGCCGAGCATGTAGAAGGCCTCGCCATCCGAGGGATCGCGCTCGGTGGCGGTGCGCAGCGCGCGGAGCGCATCGGTGCGGCGACCGTGGGCGAGGTCCCGCCGGGCCTCGGACTTGAGCGCCTTGGCGCTCGGATCGAAGAGCGCGCAGCCCGTGCCGAGCGATGCGGCCAGGGCGATGCTCACGAGCCCCGCGAGCCACCGCCCGCGAACGACCCGCCGCTGCGATTCCCCGGTCGCGGCTCTCCGGTCGAAAGACTTTCTCTCCATGGCCTCCGTATCGCACGGCCGCCCGGCCACCTTGAACCAGGCAGGCGAGCCCGAAGACCGGCGACCGGGGCGCGGTCCGCCTCCCGGTCAGTACACCAGGAAGCGGGCCTGCGCGTTGCGGATCGCCTGGCGCACGAAGACGCGTCCCCGCTCGACCGCTTCGCGCAGGGCGAGGCCCCGCGCCAGGTGCGCGGTGATCGCCGACGCCAGCGCGCATCCCGTCCCGTGCACGTCCGCGCCGGGCAGGCGCTCGCCCGGCAGCCAGTGGAAGGTGGCGCTGCCGCCCTCCCGGAGGGCCAGCAGGTCGTCCGGGGCGCCATCGCGGTGACCGCCCTTCACCAGGGCCGCGCCCGCTCCCATCCCGTTGACGAAGGACGCCGCCGCGGCCTCCACGCCCTCGCGGGTGGACACGTCGTTGCCCGTCAGCGCCTCCGCCTCGGCCAGGTTCGGCGTCACCAGGACCGCGCGAGCGATCAGGTCGCCGAGCGTTCCCCACGCCCTGCGCTCGAGGAGCGACGTGCCGTCGCTCGCCGCGAGCACGGGGTCCACGACGATCGGCGTGCGCCGCGTCGGGTCGAGCTCACGCAGTCCGAGCTCGACCTGGCGGGCGACGTCGTCGCTAGCGAGGACGCCGAGCTTCACCGCCTGGGGTGGCGTGTCGCGCAGGAGCACGCGCAGCTGCTGGAGCACCACGCTCGGGAACACCGGCAGCACCTCGTAGACGCGCATGGTGTCCTGCACCGTCAGAGCCGTCACCACGCCCATCCCGTGCACGCCGAGCGCGCGGAACACCTGGAGGTCGGCCTGGAGCCCCGCTCCGCCGGTCGGGTCGGATCCCGCGATGCTGAGAGCGGTGTGCACGGCGCGCCTGTAGGGTGGCGACCCTACGACACCCAGGTGATGTTGGCGTCGGCGATCGCGGGCGTGGTCTCGGCGAGCACGGCCAGCTTGCGCGCCACCGCCCCGGCCAGCTCCGCGAACACGCGCGACGCATCCGAGTCGGGGGCGTCGAGGACGATCGGGCGGCCCTTGTCGCCGCCTTCGACGATGCGCGGGTCGATCGGCACTTCGCCGAGGAAGTCGACGCCCAGCTCCTCCGCCGTTCGCCTGCCGCCGCCCTGGCCGAAGATGCGGTACTTGCGGTCGGGCAGATCCGGGGGCGTGAAGTACGACATGTTCTCGATGATGCCCAGCACCGGGACGTTCACCTTTTCGAACATCTTGAGACCCTTGCGCGCGTCGATCAGCGACAGGTCGTTGGCGGTGGTGACGATAACCGCGCCCGAGAGCGGCGCCATCTGGGTGAGGGTGAGCGCCGCGTCGCCGGTGCCGGGCGGCATGTCGATCACCAGGTAGTCGAGGGAGCCCCACTCGACGTCGGTCAGGAATTGGCGGATCAGGCCGTGCACCATCGGCCCGCGCCAGATGACCGGAGAGTTGTCGTCGATGAAGAAGCCCATCGACATCAGCTTCAGCCCGATCGCCTCGTGGGGATGGATGCGGCGCTCCTGGGCGTGGGGCCGTCCGTGCACGCCGGTGAGCAGCGGCAGCGAGGGACCGTACACGTCGGCGTCCATCACGCCCACCGACGCTCCGCTCCTGGCCAGGGACAGCGCGAGGTTGATCGCCACCGTGCTCTTGCCGACTCCGCCCTTGCCCGAGGCCACCGCGAGCGTGTTGCGGACACCGGGCAACACCGCGGCATCGCTCTGGTGTGTTGCCGCGCGGCGGGTGTTGGCCGTCATCGCCACCTCCACCTCCTCCACGCCGTCCAGAGCGGACACCCGCTCCCGGGCCGCCCGCTCGAACTCGGCCTTCACCGGACAGGCGGGCGTGGTCAGCTCGATGTCGAAGGAGACGCGGGACCCCTCGATGCGGAGGTTCTTGACGAAGCCGAGATCAACGATGCTCTTGCCGAAGTCGGGATCGATGATCGGGCGCAGCGCGTCGAGGACGGCCGGTTCGGTGACGGGGGGCATGACTCCTCCAGGCCGCTGGGCAGGTGTCGGCTGGACCCGAGACACTAGCTCGACCCCGTCGGCGTGTCGGGGGCCCCCGACAGCGGTGCCGGCGCAGCGATGCTCGCCGCGTCGATCCGGCCGGTGAGGGATCCGAGGAAGGCGCGAATCTCCGCGACGCGCTCGTCGCTCAGGTCGCGTCCGAGCTGGATCGCCGCCATCGTCCGGATCGCCTCCTCCAGAGTGCCCACGTGGCCGTCGTGGAAGTAGGGCGCGGTCTCGGCGACGTTGCGAAGCGAAGGCACCTTGAAGAAGTACTCGTCCTGCGGGTTCCCCGTGATCGCAGCGCGCCCCCGGTCGCTCGTGGGGTAGGGACGCACGAGTCCGAGCTTCTGGTACATGCCGCCTCCGATGCCGACGCCCTGGTGACAGACGGTGCAGCCGGTATCGAGGAAGGTCTCCAGTCCGCGCACCTGCGTGTCGTCGAGGGCGTCCAGATCGCCCGCGAGGAACGCATCGAAGGGCGACGGAGTGAGCAGGCGGCGCTCGAAGGCCCCGATCGCCCGCGCCACGTTGTCGTAGGAGATCGGATCCGGATCGTCGGGGAAGGCGGCGGCGAAGAGCGGCTCGTAGCCCGGGACCGACCGCAGCACCTCGAGGACCGCGCTCTCCGAGGGCATTCCCATCTCGACGGGATTGAGGATCGGCCCCTTGGCCTGGGCCTCGACGTCCGGGGCGCGTCCGTCCCAGAACTGGGCGAACTGGAGCGCCGCGTTGTAGACCGTCGGCGAGTTGCGCGCACCTCGCTCCCCCCGGTGACCCGGCGACGTGGGCTCGCCGTCCGCGCCGTATCGGTCGAGGGGATGGCAGGAGTTGCAGGAGATCTGTTGGCCCTGCGAGAAGCGCGTCTCGTAGTAGAGGCGACGGCCGAGGTCCACCTTGGCGTCGGTGATCGGATTCTCCGGGTTCGGAACCTCTTCGGGGAGCTCCCCGAAGACGGCGACCGCCCGTTCCCGCAGCGCCCCACGGTCCGGTGCGGGAGACGAATCGGCGGGCGTCGATTCCGTCGATGTCCCCACGGGAGCGTCCGCGACCTCGCAGCCCGCCGTCACGGAAACCGTCCATCCGATCATCGCGATCACGGCCACCTTCCTCGAACCGCATCGAAATCGACGTACCATGTCCCCGCCTTCTCTGGCCTAGGTTCCACGAACGATGTGCAGGAGAGCGGCCCGCGCTACTCCCGCTCCCAGCCGATCGCGCGTCCCCCGCACGATGTCCTCATCCCGGCCCGAAGAGCCCGGGATGCAGCCAACGCACGGTAGCGGCGAGGACGATACCGGCACCGATGGCCAGCGGCTGCTCGCGCAGCGCCCCGATCACTCCCGCAGGTCGCGAGAAGGGCAGCCAGGGCGTGGCCTCGTAGAAGCGCCGGAAGGCCTCGCCGCCGTCGGCGAGCTTGCGCTGGTCCTGGTGGCGGGTGCCCACGAGGACGAACGACGGAAAGCCGGCGAAGAAGGCCAGATCGGTGGCGTACACCGCGACGACGCACAGATGCAGCAGCCCGAACAGGCCGAAGGACATGAGCAGCGGATGGCGCGTCACGCGGTAGACCCCGCGCACCTGCGGGTCGCCCGGCACCACCGACGCGGGCGAAGGTCGGAGCAGACCACCCACCAGGAGGGCGAAGGCCGCGCCCATCCCCGCATACATCAGCGCGCGCAGGCCCGGCACACCCGCGAGAGTCCCGAGATAGGCACCCTGGTGCTTGTGGCCGAAGTAGATCCAGACCAGCGGCACGAACAGGGTGAGCGCGAGCAGTGAGTAGGCGCCCTGGAAGCCACGCTCCCCGAGTGCCGCCACCAGCCGCGGCCGCAGGTGCCGGCTCGAGAGCGTCATGTGGCTGGCTGCGAAGGCGACCCAGAGCGCGGCGAGCAGCAGAGCGGCGGCCATGCGGATCCTCCGGGCGCGGCCCGATGCTACACCCTCACCGCGGGCACCGCGCGCCGCCCCCAGCGCCTATGCTCTCGCGCCATGGACGACGCTACCGAGCGGGCCCGCGCCGAAGCGCTCGCGGACCCCCGTGCATTCTGGGCGCGCGCCGCGCTGGACGTCGAGTGGGTGCGACGTCCACGCGCGGTGTGGAACGAGAGTGATCCGCTGCGCGTGTCCTGGTTTCCGGGGGCAATGCTCAACACCTGCTACAACGCCGTCGACCTCCACGTGGTGGCCGGACGCGGCGCGCAGAACGCCCTGATCTACGACAGCCCGGTCACCGGCAGCCTGCGCACGTACACCTACGCGCAGCTCCAGGAGGAGGTGGCACGCCTCGCCGGCGCCCTGGTCGGCCTGGGCGTGGAGAAGGGCGACCGCGTCCTGATCTACATGCCGATGGTGCCCGAGGCCGTGTTCGGGATGCTCGCGTGCGCTCGGATAGGAGCGATCCACTCGGTGGTGTTCGGCGGCTTCGCGGCGAACGAGCTCGCGCAGCGCATCCAGCACGCGGCGCCGAAGCTGGTGCTCTCGGCCTCGTGCGGGATCGAACCGGGTCGCATCGTCTCCTACAAGCCGATGCTGGACGAGGCGATCTCGCGGGTCGGAGCGAAGCCGCGCCACTGCCTGGTCCTGCAGCGGCCACAGGAGCGCTGCGCGCTCGACGCGCAGCGCGACGTGGACTGGAGCGAGGTGGCATCGGCTGCGCCGGTCGGCGCCACGCCCGTCGCGTCCGGCGATCCCCTGTACATCCTCTACACCTCGGGGACGACCGGGACACCGAAGGGCGTCGTCCGCGACAACGGCGGCCACGCCGTCGCGCTCAAGTGGAGCCTGCGCAACGTCTACGGCATGGAACCCGGCGAGGTGTTCTGGGCGGCCTCGGACATCGGCTGGGTGGTCGGCCACTCCTACATCGTCTACGCGCCGCTCCTGCTCGGCTGCACCACGGTGCTCTACGAGGGCAAGCCGGTCGGCACCCCCGACGCGAGCGGCTTCTTTCGCGTGATCGAGCGCCACGGGGTGAACGCACTGTTCACGGCTCCCACGGCCGTGCGCGCGATCAAGCGCGAGGATCCGCACGCGCGCCTGGCGCAGGGCTTCCGGATCTCCAGCCTCCGCACGCTCTTCCTCGCCGGCGAGCGCGCCGACCCCGACACCATCGCGTGGAGCGAGCGCGCCTTCGCCGCTCCGGTGATCGACCACTGGTGGCAGACCGAGACCGGATGGCCGATCGCCTCCAACTGCATGGGGCTCGGGCCGGTGCCCGTGAAGCGGGGATCGCCCGGGCGGCCGGTGCCCGGCTACGACGTGCGCGTGCTCGACGACGAGGGCCACGAGGTGGCGACGGGAGAGACCGGACACATCGTGATCAAGCTGCCGCTCCCGCCCGGCTGCCTGCGGACGCTCTGGGAGAACGACGCCGGCTTCCAGTCGAGCTACCTCGACCGCTTCCCGGGCTTCTATCAGACCGCCGACGCTGGTCACGTGGACGAGGACGGCTACCTGTGGATCATGTCCCGCACCGACGACATCATCAACGTCGCCGGCCATCGCCTGTCGACGGGTGCCATGGAGGAGGCGATCGCCGGCCATTCCGACGTCGCCGAGTGCGCCGTCACGGGTGTCGCGGACGCGCTGAAGGGCCAGGTGCCGCTCGCCTTCGTGGTGCTGAACGCCGACACGAGTCGACCCGCGGAGGAGATCGAGCGCGAGGTGGTGGCACGCGTCCGCGAGGCGATCGGACCGGTGGCCGCGCTCAAGCGGGCGCTGGTGGTCCGGCGGCTGCCGAAGACCCGGTCCGGCAAGGTGCTGCGGGGAACGATGCGGCGGATCGCCGACGGCGACCCGTACCGCACGCCGCCGACGATCGACGATCCGGAGATCCTGGACGAGATCCTCCAGGCGCTCCGCCAGGCCGGCTACGGCAGCGCTGCCGGCCAGGAGCGGGGCCTGGGGGAGCGCCGGTAGCCGTGAGGCCGAAGCGGGTGGGCATCGACGGGCGATGCTTCGAAGATGGCTCCGCCTTCCGCGGCACCGGTCGCCAGGTGGGGGGGGCGCTGTCGGGGCTGTCCGCCGTCGGCGGCGGCGACCTCGACGACGAGCTCGTGGCCCAGGATTCCGCGCCCCGGACGTCGCGCGCGGGCCGCGGATGAAGATCGGGCTGGTTCATCCCAGGCTGGATCACCGGGGTGGGGCCGAGAACGTCCTTTCGTGGATGGCGCGCTCGCTGATCGAGCGCGGACACGAGGTGGTCGTCGCAACCGGACATTTCTCCCCCGAGCGCTGGCGCCCCGAGGACTGGAGCGACGTGCCGCTGGTCGTGCTGGGATCCGGCTCCTGGGACCGCCTCAAGACGCGACCGGCGCGCGAGCGCGGCGTCGGCCGTCGACTCCGCCGGGTGTTCGGAGGGTGCGAGCTGATCGTCGCCCACAATTCACCAGCGCCGTTGTGGGCGACGGTTGCGGCGCGAAGCATGCGCCGGCGGACGCGCGTCGTCTGGTACTGCGAAGAGCCGAAGGCGCGCCTGCACTGGCGCACGACCCTGCCCACCATCGCCTCGGCGCTCGACGAGATCAGCCGCTACCCCTGGGCCGCCGAGCCCTTCCGCTCGCTCGCTGGGCGGGCGGCGCGCTACGAGTCGCGACGGCGCTACCCCGTCGATCGGCGTCTCGACGCCGAGGCGGCTCGAAACGTCGATCTGATCCTGGCCAACAGCGCCTTCACGGCCCGGAACGCCGAGCGGGTGTTCGGGCGCCCGGTCGTCCCCTGCCCGCTCGGCGCGCCGATCCCGCCGCCCGCCGCGAAGAGCCCGTCCGAGGCGTACGTCGCGTGGATCACGTCTCCCGTCGTGCACAAGAACGTCCACGGCTTCCTGGAAGCGGTGCGGATCGCGGTGAAGGACGGCGGAGCGCCGGATCTGCGGCTGCGCGTCGTCGGACTCGACCGCGACCACTTCGGTCCCCTCGCCGCCAGGATGGCGATCGCCGAGGCGCTCGACTTCGAGACGTGGATCTCGGATGCGGACCTCAACGACCTGATCGCGGGCTGTCGCCTGCTCGCCTACCCGACGATCGACGAGCCCTTCGGACTCGTTCCCCTGCACGCCATGGCGCACGGCCGGGCCGTGCTGACGACGAGATCCGGCGGACCCGCCGAGACCGTGGTGGACGGCGTCACGGGTGCGCTCGCGAACCCGATGGATCCTCACGACATGGCCAGGCGCCTGGTCGAGCTGTGGCGGGATCCCGCCCGTTGCGACGCACTGGGAGCCGCTGGCCGGGAGCGCTATCTCGCGCACTTCACGTTCGAGCGATTCATGGACCGCTTCGAGCGCCTCGTCTTCGACCGATCCGCGGCTTCCCTCAGGACGCCGCCTCCCGCAGCGTCGTGACCAGCCGATCGACGCCCCGCTCCCAGTCGAAGCGCTCGCAGGAGCGCCGCGCGGCCTCTCCGAGGCGCCGTGCGCCGGCGGGATCGGCGAGCAGCGAGGCGATCGCCTCCTGGAGCGCGCCCGGATCCTCCGGATCGATCACGCGGCCAGTCTCCCCCTCGACCACGATCTCGGCGCCGCCGCCGCTGCAGCTCGCAACCACCGGAAGGCCACAGGCGCCGGCCTCGACGTAGGAGATCCCGAACCCCTCACCCGCCTTCCCGGCCGACGGTCTTCCCGAGGGCATCACGAAGACGTCGCTCGCGGCGTAGTAGGGGCGGGTGTCGGCGACGGCCCCGGCGAAGCGCACGATGTCCGCGACGCCGGCAGCGGCGGCTCGCGCGCGCAGCGCCCCGTCGAGAGCCCCCTGCCCGACGATCAGGTAGACCAGGTCCGGGAAGCGCCGGCGCAGGGCGGGCAGCGCATCGATCACCAGGGCGTGTCGCTTGTTCGCGGCGAGACGCGAGACGGTCAGCAGCACACAGCGCCCCTCCAGACCGAGCTGCTCGCGGGCGCGTTCTCGCAGCAGCGGATCCGGCGCGAACGTCTTGGTGTCGACGCCGGGATGGGCGAGGGAGATCGGGACTCCGATGCGCAGCGCCGCCACGCGCCGCCCCGTGTCTTCGCTGACCGCGACGACGCACCGCGCACGGTCGAATCCGTAGCGCCGTCGCACCCGCCAACGCCCGAGCGGACCGCGACTCCTGCGCTTCTCCCCGAGATCGTGGACCGCGAGCACCAGCGGTCCCCCGCGCGCGGCGATCGGCACGACCCGCCGCAGCCGCTTCGACGCCCGGGAGACGAGCACCACGTCGTGCGAGGCTCGCCCGATCCAGTCCGCGAGTCCGCCGGCTCGGATCGCGCCTCGGCGCAGCGTCATCGGCTCCCGGTGGACCTCGAAGGGAAGCGCGGAGTCCAGCTCCCGCTCGGCGGAGCTGCCGCTACCCCAGGTGAAGAGGCGCAGCGCATGACCGCGTGCGTGGATCCTTCGCGCGTACTCGAAGTTGTAGAGCTCGCATCCGCCGATGTCGGGGGGGAAGCAGAGAGCCACGAAGGCGATGCGCAACGGCGGGCTCACGACTTCGAGCACCGTAGCACGACGCCTATCGCCATGCCGCGCTGTCTCGCCGGTGAAGGGGCCAACCGATATCATGCCGCCGCGCGTGACCATTCTCGCCTACGACATCACTTCGGGAACGAAGCCCGAGATGGGCGGAGTGGCCCGTTATGCGCACGAGCTCGTGGCCGAGGCGCGCCGTCTGCTGCTTCCCGACGATCGCCTGCTCCTGGGCTTCCGCAGCAGCCGCTGGAAGCACCGCGCACTCGCGTACCGCTGGCGCGACGAGCGCACGCGCGTGCGGGGCTACGTGCGGGGCTGCGGCTTCTACGCCTTCGGCGGCGCCGACGTCTACCACGGTCTGGGCGTGAACGTACCTTCCGGACTGTGGGGAATGCCGAAGATCGCCACCCTGCACGCCGTGTTCCAGGATGCCTTCGAGCGCGGCGACGGCGGACGCGGCACGAAGACGCTGCGCGCCGTCGCGCGGGCTGACGTCCTGATCCTTCCGTCGGAGTTCGACCGGAGGCGGGCGATCGAGGTGCTCGGGCTTCCCGAGGACCGGGCGGTGGCGATCTGGCACGGCGTCGATCACGCGCGCTTCACGACGGTCGGCGACGCCGCCCGCGACGCCGCGGTCCGTCTCCGCAACGGGCTGCGCCCGGAGCGGCCCTACGTGATCTGCGTCGGCGGCTGGAACGAGCGCAAGAACTACCTCCGCCTCGCCGAGGCCTTCCGCGCCGCCCGCCTGAACGCGTCCCACGACCTGGTCCTCGCGGGACGCTGGGAAGCCCGGGGGAGACCCATCGCGGAGGCGGTCGCGGCGCTGGGCATGGGCGAGGCCGTGCGCACCACGGGATTCGTGGGCCACGAGGAGCTGCCCGCTCTGTTGCGCGGGGCCGAGATCGCCGCGTTCCCTTCGCTGCAGGAATCGTTCGGGCTGCCTGCCGTCGAGGCGATGGCCTGCGGGACGCCGCTCCTGTTCGCGAACACCCATGCCCTGCCGGAGGTGGTGGGCGACGCCGGACACCCCTGCGATCCACTCGACGTCGAGTCGATCCGTTCCGCCCTCGAGGCGCTGATCGGCGACGCCGATCGCCGCGCCGAGCTCCGCGCGCTCGGCCTCGAGCGCGCCGCGCGGTTCACCTGGACGCTTTGCGCGCGCCGGACCTTCGACGTCTACGAGCGACTCACCGGCCGGACCATCGAGACGGCCGGGGACTGACCCGGCGCGGCCGCTCACGCTCGCGCGGGGTCCGCCGCCTCGCGCAGCACTCGCTCCAGCGCGTCGGCCCCGCGCTCCCAGTCGAAGCGCGCGCAGTGGCGACGCCCCGCCTCGGCGAGACGCCGCCCGCGCACGGGCTCCGCGAGCAGGCCGGAGATCGCATCGGCGAGCCGCGCGGGGTCGGCCGTGTCCACCACGCATCCCGTCTCCCCGTCGACGACCATCTCCGCGGCGCTGGGGCTCGCGACCAGGGGAGCTCCGCAGGCGCCCGCCTCGACGCAGGAGAGATCGAGACCTTCGTCCCCCTCGTCTCCGCTCCCGTCCGAGGCCATCACGAACACGTCGCAGGCCACGTAGTAGGGCCGCGTGTCGTCCGCCCGCTCCTCGACGCGGACCAGGTCGGCGACGCCGCGCTCGGCCGCGCGCGTCTCGAGTGCGGCTCGCTGGCTCTCGCCCGCGACCGCGAGATGCAGGAGATCGGGGAAGCGCGCCCGCAGGGCGGGCAGCGCGTCGATCACCCGTGCATGCCCGTCGCGAGACCGCTCCGAGACAGTGAGCAGAACGCGGCGGGTGCCGAGGCCGAGCTGATCGCGCGCGCGGTCGCGGCGATAGGCGAAGGGTGTGAAGGCGACCGTATCGATGCCGGGGTGGACCACGGTGATCGGAGCGCGCGGGCGCAGGGCGGCGACGCGCCGCTCCGCCCCTTCGCTGTCGACCACGATCCGCCGCGCGCAGTGCAGCCCGTGACGACGGCGCTCCCGCCAGCGCCCGACGAAGCCCGGCCACCGGCGTCGCTCCCCGAGACCGTGCAGCGAGAGCACCAACGGAGCGAAACGGGCGGCCACCTCGACCCCCTCCCGCAGCCGCGGCGCGCACCGCGACACCAGCACCACCTCGGGAGGACCGCCGGAGAGCCAGGCGGCGAGGTCGCTCGGGTCCAGGAGCGGCCCGCGCGACACCGGCGGCGCGCGGTGCACCTCGAAGGGAAGCCTGGCATCCGCGGCCCGCGTCCGCTCGTCCACCTCGCCCCAGGTGAAGACGCGCAGCGCGTGGCCTCGCGCGCGCAGCCTGCGCGCGTACTCGACGTGGTAGCGCCCGCCGCCGACGACCTCCGGGGGGAACGCGGAGGCGACGAAGGCGATGCGCAGCGGCCGTCCGGGCACGCGCCGAAAGCTAGCCCGGCACGGGCTCGCCTTCGCTCGTCTTCTCCGCGAAGCGGGTCAACCCGGCACCAGGGCGCCCCAGCCGCGGACCGCGATCTGCGGCTCGGCGGCGCCGACGCGCGCTCCGCGGGGCATGTCCGGCGTGTCGAAGTGCAGCACCAGGACGCCTCGCGCATCCAGTGCGATGCAGCCGCCGCGGCCGCCGAGTGCGGCCACGTCGGCGAGCGCCTCGGCACAGGCGGTCTCGAGATCGCGCCCGCCCCAGCGCAGCCTCGCGTCCACGGAGTGGGCGAAAGCGGTGCGGATGAAGAGCTCGCCGTGCCCGGTCGCCGAGAGCGCACAGGTGGCGTCGTCGGCCCAGGTCCCGCTGCCGGGCAGCGCGCTGTCGGCCACGCGGCCGGGGCGGCGCGCCAGCATGCCTCCGGTGGAGGTCGCCGCGGCAAGATGGCCGGCCGCGTCGAGCGCGACGGCCCCGACGGTGCCGCCTCCAGCCGACGGCTCCGCCCGCGCGCGAGCGAGCCGGGCGCGCGCCGCCTCGGTGACGTGATGGTCGGGCTCGACGCAGGCGAGACCCTGCTCCCGGGCGAAGCGCTCGGCGCCCTCCCCCGCCAGCAGCACGTGTCGGGCGTCGCGCAGCACCGCGCGCGCGGCCTCCACGGGATGGGCGATCCGCGCCACGCCGATCACGCCTCCCACCCGCCTCCCGGCGCCCTCCATCACCGCGGCGTCGAGCGCGATGCCCCCTTCCGCGTCGAGCACGGCGCCACGGCCGGCGTTGAACTCGGGGCAGGCCTCGAGCTCGCGCACCGCCGCCACCACGGCGTCGAGTGCGCTCGCCCCCTCGCTCAGCAGGTCGCCTCCCGCGACCAGCGCCGCGCGCAGCCCGCGCGTCGCGCGTTCCTCGTAATGGGGGTCGCTGTCGGCCGCGGGCACCCGGCCCGCTCCACCGTGCACGGCGATGCGCGGCTCACGGGCGTTCAGCTCGCCAGCTCCTCGCGCGACGCGAAGTGCTCGAGCGCCTCCGGGTTGGCGAGCGCTCCGCGATGGGTCACCGCGCGCCCGTGCACCACGTCGCGTACCGCCAGCTCCACGATCTTGCCGCTGCGCGTGCGCGGGATGTCGGGCACCTGGAGGATGCGCGCCGGGACGTGCCGCGGACTCGCGCCGCTGCGCACCCGGTCGCGAATGCGGGCGCGCAGCGCCTCGTCCAGGACGACCCCTTCGCGCAGACGCACGAACAGGACGACGCGCTGATCGCCCTGCCAGTCCTGGCCGATCACCAGCCCCTCGGCCACCTCGTCGAGCTGCTCCACCTGCCGGTAGATCTCCGCCGTGCCGATCCGCACGCCGCCCGGGTTGAGCACCGCGTCGGAGCGCCCGTGGATCACCATGCCGCCGTGCTCGGTCCACTCGGCGAAATCGCCGTGGCACCACACGCCGGGGAAGCGCTCGAAGTAGGCGGCGCGATAGCGCGCGCCGTCGGGATCGTTCCAGAAGCCCGTCGGCATGGACGGGAAGGGACGGGTGCAGACGAGCTCGCCCTTGCCCTCGCGCAGCGGCCGACCCGCTTCGTCGAAGACGTCCACGGCCATGCCGAGGCCGGGCGTCTGGATCTCGCCGCGCCATACCGGCTCGACGGGACTGCCGAGGACGAAGCAGGACACGATGTCGGTGCCGCCGGAGATCGAGGCGATCGGGATCCCGGGGGCCACGTGCTCGGCGACGAAGTCGAAGCCCTCGGGCGCGAGCGGCGAGCCAGTGGAGAGGACCAGGCGCAGCCGCGAGAGGTCGCAGTGCTCGCGGGGGCGCCAGCCCGACTTCGCCACGGCGTCGACGAACTTCGCCGAGGTGCCGAACACCGCCGCGCCCTCACGCTCGGCCCATTCGAAGAGCACGCCGATCTCCGGGTGGGAGGGCGAGCCGTCGTAGAGCAGGAGCGTCGCCCCGCTCGCCAGTCCCGAGACCAGCCAGTTCCACATCATCCAGCCGCAGGTGGTGAAGTAGAACGAGCGCTCGCCGGCGCGCAGGTCGACGTGGAGCCGGTGCTCCTTGAGGTGCTGGAGCAGCGTGCCGCCGGCACCGTGCACGATGCACTTCGGGGGGCCGGTCGTTCCGCTCGAGTAGAGCACGTACAGGGGGTGGTCGAAGGGCAGCTGCTCGAAACCGAGCTCTGCGCCGGCGTGGGCGGCGAGGGCGGCCTCCCAGTGGCGCGCGCGCGCGGGAAGCGCCGGATCGGCATCCGCCCAGGGCACTACCACCGTCTCCCGCAGGCTCGGCAGCGCGGCGGATACCTCCGCGATCCGCGGCAGCAGGTCGTGGCGGCGGCCGCCGTACTGGTATCCGTCGGCCGCGAACAGCACGACGGGCTCGATCTGGCCGAAGCGGTCGAGCACGCCCTGGGCGCCGAAATCGGGAGAGCACGAAGACCACACGGCGCCGAGGCTCGCGCTGGCGAGCATCGCCGCGATCGCGTGCGGTCCGTTCGGCAGCCAGCCCGCCACGCGATCCCCGGGCCGCACGCCCCGCTCGCGCAGCCAGGCCGCGCAGCGCGCGACCTGCTCGCGGAGCTCGGCGCCGCTCCACGCCTCCTCGCGTCGGTCCTCGGCGCGGTAGATCAGGGCCGGCCCGGCGTCGCAGTGGCGCAGGAGGTTCTGCGCGAAGTTGAGTCGCGCCTCGGGGAACCAGCGGGTGCCGGGCATCGCGCTGGCACCGGGCGCGAGCGCCGGTCCCGGGCCCTCTCCGCGCACCTCTGCGAACGCCCACAGCTCCTGCCAGAAACGGGCGGGGTCCTCGATCGACCAGCGATGGAGCGCGCGGGAGCCGGACAGGTCGCGACCGATCGATGCCTCGACCCGCCGGCGAAACGCGGTCCACTGGGTGTGTTCGATCTGCTCGGGTGTGGGCTGCCAGAGAGGAGCGCTCACGGTCGCGAAGAGTAGATCCGCGCCCGGCGCCGCGCACGGCGGACGACACGACGGGCTGTCATACTTTCCGGCGTGCACAGCCCGCTGACCGTCCGCGAGCGATTCGCCGAGCTCGCCCGCCGCGGCGACGCCGAGCTCGACTACGGCGACCTCGAATGGGGGGCGATCTGGATCGCCGCCGAGGAGTATCCGCAGCTCGACGCCGACGCCGTGCGCGCCGAGCTCGATCGCCTCGGCGAAGCCGCGCGTGAGAAGCTCGAGGGCGCCGGCGACGACGCGGGCCGCGTCGAGCGCCTGAACCGCTACCTGTTCGAGGAGGAGGGCTTCGCCGGCGCCAACGAGTACTACGACCCGCGCAACAGCTACCTGAACGAGGTGCTCGAGCGGCGCTGCGGGATTCCGATCACGCTGGCCCTCGTCTACATCGGCGTGGGTCGCCGGGCCGGGCTCGACGTGCGCGGCATCCCCTTCCCGGGTCACTTCCTGGTGCGCTGTGGCGGTCGAGAGCAGCGGATCGTCGACGCCTTCCACGGACGAACGCTCAGCACGCGTGAGTGCGAGCTGCGGCTGGCCGCAGCGCTCGGTCCGGCGGCGCGTCTCGAGCCCGAGATCCTCTTGCGCGACGCCACGGCGCGCGAGATCCTGGTCAGGATGCTCTCGAATCTGCGCGGCATCTTCGCGGAGCGCGGCGACGCGGAGCGCCTGCTCGCGTGCTGCGACCGCGTCGTGCTGCTCACGCCCCGCGATCCGCTGGCGCTGCGCGATCGCGCTCTCGTCTACCAGCAGCTCGGCTGGCTCGCCCCGGCGATCGCCGACCTCGACGCGGCGCTCTCGAACGCGCCCCCCGGTGATCTCGCGCGCGCCTTGCGCAGGCGCCGCGACGCCCTGCGTGAGCGCCTGGGACCGGTGAACTGAGCGCGAAGCTGCGTCAGGTGGCGGCGACGCTCGCGATCGCCTTCGCGCCGGTGATCCTGCTCGAGGGCGGCCTTCGCCTGGCGGGCTGGCCCACGGCCCGGGTGCGCAGCTTCGGCAAGCTGCTCAACTTCGACGGCGCGAGCTGGGACGCTTCGATCGGCATGTTCCATCCCTCCTCCCAGGCCACGGTGCTCTGGCCCCCGGAGCTGTCCTACGAAGTGCGGATCAACTCCCTCGGCCTGCGCGGTCCGGAGATCGAACGGACGCCGCCGCCGGGTCGCACGCGCATCCTCGCGATCGGCGATTCGATGACCTTCGGCTACTACCTCGAGGAGGACGAGACCTGGCCCGCTCGCCTCCAGGCGCGCCTGCGCGATCGAGGTCTGGACGTGGAGGTGGTGAACGCCGGCTGCGGCGGCTGGACGATCGACTCCGAGACGCCCTTCCTGCTCGAGCGCGGGCTCGCGCTCGAGCCGGATCGGGTGCTGCTCGCCTTCTACGCCAACGACATCGGCGATCTCGACGTGGGCGGTGTGATGTATGAGGGACAGAGGGCCACTGCGCACCGCGGCATCGCGCCGCTGGTGAAGGCGCTGTACACGAGCGCTACCTATGAGCTCTACCTGCGCGCCCAGGTCGCCTGGAAACACTGGCGCGAGGTGCGCTCGGGAGAGATCGCGAAGCGGATCGTCTCCGCGGACCCGCCCGACGACCGCGAGCCCGCGCTGTGGGCCGCCTACGCCGACTGGCTGCGCCGCTTCCACGAGCCTCTCGCGAAGCGGGGCATCCCGCTCACGCTCGTCTTCATCCCGGACGCCTACAAGCTGATACACGGCCTGCCGGATCCCGACGAGGGGCGGCTGCGCGCGCTGGCGGAAGCGAACGGGATCGGATTCGTGTCTCCCCTCCCCGACTTCGTCGGCGGGCACTACGACGAGCTGTTCCAGCTCCCCTACGACGACCACCTGGGCCCGAAGGGCGCCGACCTCGTCGCGCGGAAGCTCGCCGAAGCGCTCGTAGAGCCAGCGGCGGCGGGCCGTTAGTCAGTTCGGCAGCACGCCGACGCCGCTCGCCGCCACCGCCTCGAGCGCGGTCTCCGCGTCGAGACCCGCCACCCCGGTACCCGCGGCGAAGTCCCCGGCGACGGCGCGGCGCACCGCGTCGGTCTCGGCGTCGTCGAGGCCGAGCAGGGAGACCTGGGCGAGCACGACGGCGAGCTCGTCCACGCGATCGCGCGCCTCGTCGAAGTCCGGGGTCTGTGCCGGCAAACGGTAGAGCGCCGCCCCGTCTCCGGCGGCGAACAGGTCCGCCCGCGCCACGGGCTCGAAGGCGGCGACCAGCTGGTGGCGGCCCTGGGGCGTCCCCAGCAGGGCGTGGTAGCGCTCGACGATGTCGCGGCTGCGCTCGTCGTCGAGCGGACCGTCGCCGTGGACGGGCGAGGGACACAGGGTGTCGGCCGTGGTCCGGCACCGCACGGTGGCGAGCACGGTCGCCTCCGAGGGCGCCGGCGGCAGATCCGGCTGGGTGTCGCTGAAGCGCGCCTGCAGCTCGGGATCGACCGGCGCGGGCTCACGCGGGACGTCCTTGCTGGGATCGGAGACGACGCGCGGGCCCAGACCGACCAGATCGAGCACGCCCCCGAGCCCGTAGAAGCCCGTCGGGCGGATGCGATCCAGATGCGAGTCGTAGCGGATCACGTCGAAGGGAATCACGCCGCCGGTGAGGATCCCGCCGCTTCCGAGCACGAAGGTGGGCGACGTGCCCGAGCCGTCCCACTCGGGAACGACGTTGGTCACGATGTCGTTCGCGACCCAGTCGACGCCGCGGTCGAACACGCTGGTGCCGTCGGGCAGCTGGACCGGACCCGGGTCGCGTCCCTGGATCACGATCCGCGACGCCTGGACGTTCAGCTCCGTGGCGGACAGGTCGCCGAGCGCGGCCGTGCCGCCGGCCTGCACCGCGAGGGGTCCCGCCACCGAGACCTTCTCGTTGGTGCCGGTGGTGACGTCGCCGGCGCTCTGGATCGACAGGCCGCCCGGGTCCGTGTCGACGATCGTGGCGACGTCGGGAACCGTGGTGGAGGGCGTGGCGGTATTGAGCGCGACCGAGCCCGCGACGATCCGGTCGGCACCGGCGAAGTTCAGCCGATCGGCATCGGCGTCGAAGGTGGCCAGCGTCGACCCCGTCCCGACGTCGCCGCCGAACACGAGCTCCGAATTCGGACCGACGCCGCGCAGGGCCAGGTCTCCCGGCCCGTCGAGGCGGCCGAACTGGCCGACTCCGGTCGTGATCGTGTGCGAGCCGGTGTCGAAGGCGGCATCGGTGAGCGCGAGCGACGCGATGCTCGGCGCGCCCCCGAGGTCGCTGCCGACGTCGCCCCCGAAGTGGATCGTCCCGCCGGCGTTCACCTCGAGATCGGCGGGGAGCGCGGCCCCCGGCGCGGTGTCGACGTCGTCCCCGAAGGTCGCGTCGCCCCCGGCGATCAGGACCACCTGGTGGACGGTGTTCGTCACCGGGTCCCCCGTGTCGGGATCGACGGTCTCGAACGAGCGCACGTTGTCGAGCGACACCGAGCCCCCGAGCTCCTGAGAGCCGCCGCTCGCGACGTGCGCCACGGTGAGCGCGGGATCGGCGGCGCTCAGGAAGGCGAGGGGGTAGGCGAGGCCGCCGAAGCCGTAGATCAGGTCGGTGTCGGTTTCGGGTCCACTCAGGCCGATCGAGGGGGCGGCGTTCTCCAGCCACAGGGGGTCGATGTCCTCGGGCTGGATCTCGCCCAGCGCGATCTGGCGCCCGCCGTTGTCGATCACCACGTCGCCGCTGGCGAACACGCCTCCATAGCTCACGTCCACCGTCTCGCCTTCGCTCGCCACCTGAAGCCGGATGCGATCGATCGCGACGTCGCCGTCGAGGTTCGCGAGCCGGAATTCCCCGCTGCCCCCGTTGCCCGACAGGCTCATCGTCCCACCCGACGCGGCGCTCGTGCGCAGCGGGACGTCCTCGCTGCCGACGCCCGAGCCGGAGTAGGCGACCAGTGCCCCGGCCCCGGCCACGTCGGGCGCGCCCGAGCCCGATCCGACGATCGCGCCCGCCCCGTCGAGGTTCGAGTCGGCGATCAGCAGCACGGTGTTCCCGTTGGCCTCGATCGCCGGCTGCGCTCCGTCCTCGAGGATCAGGTCGCCGGTGGTGGCAAAGCCCCCGGCGCCGCCGAGGTCCACCGCGCCGCTAGCGATCGTGAGCAGCGGCTCGCCGGTGCCGGGCTCGTCCGAGGAGGCCGAGTCGTCGGCCAGGTGGTAGAAGAAGTCCGGGCCCCCGCCGGTGGTGTTGACGGCGGTGACCCGCGAGGCCTCGGTGCGGGTCGCTCCGTCGTCGACCACCGTTCCGGCGATCGAGACGGTGCCGCCGCCCGCCAGGGCCATGTCGACGTCGCCCGCGGCGCTGCGCTGCACCAGGTCGACGCGGGTCACGTCGTCCAACACCATGTCGACGTCGCCCGCCACCTGCAGCTGGAGGTTCTCGGCGCTGCCGACACGCAGGGGCGTCACGTCGCCGACGTTCGTGGCCAGCACCTGGACCCCGACGGCGGCGTCGATGTGCGGGCCCGCGCCGTCTCCCTGGATCCGGCCGACGAGCTGCTCTCCGCCCGGCTGGCTCGAGTCGGCGCGCGCGTTGGCGATCACCCCGCCCTTTGCGCCGAGGCTCACAGCGCCGCTCGCCACCGCGAGCGTGGCGACGTCGATCTGCACGACGTCGGGGTCGGGTCCGGTGTCGGCGAGCCGGTAGGTGAAGAACGGATCGGCGTCGTCGGTGTCGAGCTGGGTGATCGTGTGCAGACCGGTCGCGCCGGTGCCAGACGCGATCGCGCTGCCGCCGTCGCGTCGCACGGCGACGTCGCCCGCCGCGTCGGTCTCGATCAGCTCGAAGCGCGCGAAGCGGTCGGCGTCGGCGAGCGCAACGCTCAGGTCGCCTGCCGCCTGCACCGTCGCGCTGCTCTCGAAGTCGGGAGGCGAGCCGATCTGGGTCGATGCGAGCACCAGATCACCGGAGCCGCCGCCGCTGCCGACGTTCACCCCGGTCAGCTCCACGGTGCCGGCCCGGATCTGCGTGTCGCTCGCGCCGGCGGCGTCGAGGTCGCCGGCGGAGGTGATGCGCACGGTGCCGCCGACGCCGTTATTGTCCTCGGGCGCGCCGCCGTCGGGATCGGGGGTGCCCGCGCCGCCCCGCGACGAGATCGCCCCGGCTAGCAGCACCTCGTGGCTCGCGGCACTGGCATCGGCCGCTGCGGTGGTCACGGAGACGTCGCCGCCGTTGCCGCCCTGCACGCCCTGGGGATCGGCGGCGCCGTCGCTCGCGTCGACGCTGCCGGTTCCGCTGCCGCCGTCGACGGTGACGTCGGCGAGGGTGATCCGGCCGTCCCCGGCCGTCAGCGTCACCCCGCCGCCGGCGCCGCCGGCGCCTTCCACGCCCGCACCGCCCTGGGCGGATACGCCGCCCGTGACCTCGACGTCGCCCGCCTCGGCCGCGGTCTCCACGAGCAGGCCCCCGGCCGCGCCGCCCGTGCCGTCGAAGTGCGCCACGCCGTCGGCGTCCACCACCGCCGACGGGTCGATCCGCCCGGAGCCGCCGTCGGTGACGACGCTGAAGGAGGCACCGGAATCGCGGAGTGCGACGGACCCGACCTGCGAGCTGGCGGAGACGTCGCCGCCGAGGCCGCCGGCGCCGCCCGGGCCCGCGTCGGCGGCGAGCGCCGCGTCGAAGCCCGCGTCGCCGCCGGTCGCCACGAGATCGGCGTCGGTCGTCACGTCGTCGTAGGCCTCGAGGCGGATCGCGCCGATCTCCGCCCCCGAGTAGGCCGACTGGCCGCCGGAGCCCGCGGAGCCGCCGGCACCGGTGCCGTCTCCGCCGCTGGCGTCGAGTCGCACCGGAGTGGACGGCGAGCCCACGTCGATGCGGCCGCCCTCGGCGATCAGGCCCGTGCTGAGCAGGATCTGGCCGCCGGTACCTCCGTCCGCCCCGAACAGCTCGCCGGCGTCGCTCGCGGTGCCGAGGCCGTCGCCGCCCCGGGCGAGGAGATCGCCGGTCACGCCGATCGAGCGCGTGGCCGGCAGGTCGGCCTCCGGATCCGCGGGGTCGAGATCGGAGACGAGGGCGATCGTCCCGGCGTCGCCGCCGCGACCGGAAGGCGTGAGCCCGCCCGCGCCGTCGTCGACGAGCTGCACTACTCCGTCGCCGCCCGACGCGTCGACGCTCCCGACGCCGAGGGCGCCGGCGAGGGTGCTGATCGAGACGTCGCCGCCCGCGCCGCCGTCGCCCGGATCGGCGCTCGTGGCGTCGCCGCCGCGCGCCTGCACGCTGCCCACGCTGACGTCGCCGGTCTGGGCGACCACGGACACGTTGCCCGCCGCGACCGTGTCGACCGTGTTGCCGAACACGACCACCTGGCCCGTCCCGCTGCGCGGCGCGCCCGAGGTGGTGATCGATCCCACGTCGATGCTGCCACTGCCGACGGTCGCGATGTTCACCGCGCTCGTCGTTCCCGCGCGCACCCCCTGCGTCTCCACCGCGCCGATCGCGATGTTCGCGTCGCGGCCGGCACTCGAGGTGGTGGAGGCAGTGAAGATCCCGCCCTGCGAGAGCTTCCAGAGCAGGTCGCCACCGCCGTCGTGGGTGGCGACGTCGATGCCCACGATCTCGCCGGGCGGGACGTCCTGGCCTCCGTCCACGACCGAGAGCGACACGTCGCGGCCGGGCGAGATCGCGACGTCGTTCGCCGCGAAGGTGCCCTGGGTCTGGATGCTCTGGGTCGCCTGGAGGACGAGGTTGGCGTCGGTGCCCTCGATCTCGCTCTCGTAGATCACGAAGGGCTCGCCGCCGTCGCCCGCGTCGCCCGAGGCGATGCTGCCGGGCGTCCCGCCGTCGCCGCGCAGGAAGGTCTCGGGAGGCGTCGCGTCGTTGGTGTCGGTGCCGTCGGCGGTGCCGCCCTGGATCACGATCCGCAGCGGGTCGTAGAGCAGCGTGCCCGCCTCACCCGCTTCCGCGCTCAGGTCGACTGCGCCGCGCGACACCAGGCTCTTCGCGCCGGAGATCTCGGCGAAGCCCCCGTCGCCCCCCTCGCTGCCCCCCCGAGCGGAAACCGTCCCGTAGAAGCGCGTCGCCTCGTCGGCCCACACGATGATGCGACCGCCGTCGCCGCCCGACGTGCGCGCGTCGGCGCGCAGCACTGCGTCGGGGGACACGTAGGTTCGCGCCGCCGTGGGCGTCTCGCCGCCGCCGTGGGCGTCTCCGCCGACGAGGATCTCACCGCCGCCGGCGTCGCCCGAGGCGTCGAGCTCCGCGGCACCGATCCACAGGCGATCTCCGGTCACCGCGATGCGGCCCCCGGACTCCCCCGGGGTGTCGCCCGAGGCGTCGAGAGTTCCGTCCACCCGCACGAGTCCGTCACCGCCGGCGACCTCGATCTCCCGCGCGCGCGTGACACCCGTGTGGTTCATCGCGAGCGAGTAGGCGTCGCCGGCCGTCAGACTCACGCGTCCGCGCCCCGCGTCGAGCGTACCGGCCTGCTCGACGGCATAGCGCTCGGGGTCGGGCTCGATGGCGCGATCTGCCGTGATCAGGACGCGGCCGCCCACGCGCGCCAGCTGCACCTCGCCACCCGCCACCAGCGCGATCATCCCGTCTTCGACGGCGATGTGGCCGTAGTTCGCGACCGTCGCGCCTACCAGCAGCACCGACTGGGCGGCCGACAGCTCGGCGCCCGACGCCACCTCCACGGGACCGGAGAGATCGGTGAAGTGCTGGACGCCGGCGAGGAAGTCCTCCTCCGCCACGTGCCCCGCCGCCGCCACCAGCCCGCCGACGTCGACGATCGCCTGGTCGCCGAAGAAGACGCCCACCGGGTTCACGATCCAGACCTGTCCGTTCGAAGACAGCAGACCGTTGATCCGCGTGGGATCCGTGGACAGGACCTCGTTGAGCGTGATCGACGTCGCGTCGGGCTGATCGATCCGGACCGCCTCCTGGGGCGCGATGTCGAAGCCCGTGTACTGGATGGTGGTCCGACCCGTGTGGGTGGTGATCACCGTGAGGTCGCCGGCGCGCTCGAACTCGGCGCTGCCGGAGACGACGTTCTCGCCCTCGGGCCCGGCAAGGGAAACCCCCGGCGCCGCGAGCGCTGCGATCAGCAGGCCGGCCAGGGCCCTGGCGCGGTGACGGCGCACGGACGCCATCAGTACAGCACCGTGGCGGCGAAGTGGCCGCGCGTCTCGCCGGCGCCGTCGTGGCTGGGCGCGGCGAGGCTGTGGAGCGTGTAGCCGACGTCGCCTCGCAGGATCAGATTGCGCAGCACCTGGAGCTCCAGTCCCCCGCCCACCGAGACCAGGGTATCGGGATCCTCGCTGTCGAGCGCGTGGCTCGACGAGACGTAGGCGGCGTCGGAGAACACCCGGAAGATCAGGTCCCAGTCGGGCGCCCCGTAGACGTGGGGCGCCCGCAGGTGGAAGGCGCCCAGGCCCGGCAGCTGCGGGGGGCTGGAATCCGGGCGGAACAGACGCGGCAGGTGGAGGCGATACTCCACCGAGCCGAGGGCCAGGTTGTCGCCGACCGCGGCCGACTGCTTGTAGCCGCGCACGGTGGTGAAGCCGCCGGCGACCTGCTGAAACTGCGGGATCAGGCGGAATCCCATCGCGTACTGGCCGCGCAGCAGGAAGGCCACCTCGTGGGCCAAGGTCGAGCTCTCGGGCGTGTTCGGGTCCTCCCATCCCCAGGGATCGATCAGCGGCTCGAGGTAGAACGCGAAGCTCGCGTCCAGGCGGGTCAGGGCGAAGTCGTTGTCGGCGCGCGCGTTGCCGAACACGTCGAGCGCCGGCGGCCCGAGCAGCACGGACGTCGCGGAGTCCACCGTCGCGAGATCCGACTCGCCGGTCGGCGTCCAGCCGCCCAGCACGCCGATCCGGGCGCGCAGCGTGGAGGTGGCGGTGTCGCGGGCCGCCCGCAGGTCCACGTAGGGCAGGGCGTAGTCGACGTCCGCGGAGAGCTTGACCGTGGGCAGCTGGCGGTTCTCGACCGACACGCGCAGCCAGTCCGCGCCCGCCGCGGCGTCCACGAAGAACGAGTGGTGCTGGAAGATCTGCTTCGAGAGCTCGACCCCGGCTCCCCCCTCGGAGCCGGTCACGTCCGTGCTGGTGAAGCCCGTCTCGCGCGCGTCGAACTGGCTGTAGCCTCCGCGCAACGCGAAGCGCCACTGCGGAGCCTTCAGGGTGAACGGGGAGGAGTAGGAGCCCGAGACGGCGTGCACG
The DNA here is from genome assembly GCA_964653555.1 of uncultured Spirochaetales bacterium. Taxonomy (GTDB): domain Bacteria; phylum Myxococcota_A; class UBA9160; order UBA9160; family SMWR01; genus JAHEJV01. Next base: position 27,877 of record CAZZFT010000025.1, read on the forward strand.
TCCTGGAAGTCGCCGGTCACGTAGTCGAGCTGGAGGATGTCGTCGCGCCCCAGGAGCTGGTTGTGGGTGAAGCCGAAGCGCTCGCGGTTCACCGTCGTGGTCGAGGTGCCGGTGTTCGTGTACTGGGCGTAGGCGTACCAGGGCTTGCTCTCGGCGATGCGCAGGTTCACCGCGGTCGTGCCGGCCCGCGGACCCGGCTCGAGCTCGGCCTGCATCTGGCGCCCGGGATGGCGCGAGATCTCGTCCGCGTAGTCCTCGAGCTCGCCGACGCCCAGCAGACCGCGCGGTCCGCCGGGACGCACCGGCGACTCCTCGCGGATCCAGGCGTGGGCGGGCAGATTGGTGCGCTCGTCCACCGACAGGCCGCCGAAGCGCTCCCCGTCGGCGATGCTGGTGACCCGTGTCACCCGGCCCGTCCAGATGCGCAGGTGCAGCGTCGTGTCGCCGGGCGGGCGCAGGTCGCGTCCGGTGCCCTCCTCGACGTCGGGCACCGTGACGATCACGCCGTTGTAGCCGCGCCGGTTGAACGTGGAGACGATGTACTGGTTGATGTGCAGGATCGCGGACGCGCCGAGCTTCGCCCCGGCGGGCAGCGCCGACAGCCGCATCCGGACGGTGCGGTCCACCGGGCGGGGCGCCACGTAGGCCTCCTCGGTGGCGCGCAGCCCGACCTCGAGATCGAGCACCTCCTCGACCGGGATCTGCCGGGGATGATCGAGCGCGTACTCGACGACGATCTCGCTGACCGGGTAGATCGGCTCGTAGGTCAGGCCCAGGGCCGGCCCCGGGGCCCCGAGCAGCAGGAGGAGGACGACGAGACGCCGCATGAAGGAGCGTGAGACGGGGATCGGACGGGTCCTCTCTCCGGGGGGTCCGCAGAGTCCGCAGGCGCGAGGGTAGCGGGCCGCGCTGGGGGCGAGAAGGTCAGAGCAGGATCCCCGCCACGCAGGCGGTGGAGAAGCTCGCCAGCGTGCCGGACACGATGCTGCGCAGCCCGAGCTGTGCGACCTCCCCGCGCCGGCCCGGCGCCAGGCCCCCCAGACCGCCGAGCAGGATCGCCAGCGATCCGAAGTTCGCGAAGCCGCACAGTGCGTAGGAGGCGATCACCGCCGAGCGCGGGGCCAGCGTTCCAGCCGCCACGTACTGGCCGAGCTCCTGGTAGGCGAGGAACTCGTTCAGCACCGTCTTGACGCCCAGGAGCGCGCCGACGGCGCTGGCGTCCGCCCACGGCACTCCGAGCAGCCAGGCTGCCGGTGCGAGCACCACGCCCAGCGCGCGCTGGAGCGACAGGTCGGGCAGCCCGATCAAACCGCCCAGGGAGCCGAGCGCGTCGTTGACGAGCGCGATCAGGGCGACGAAGGCCAGCAGCATCGCCCCCACGTAGCCCGCCAGCCGCAGCCCGGCGATCGCTCCCTGCGCCGCGGCGTCGATCGGATTGACCGCGGTGCGCGGCAGGGTCGCGGGCCCGCCCCCGACCGTCTCCGGCGTCTCCTTCTCCGGCACCATCAGCTTCGCGATCGCCAGGCCGGCCGGCGCCGAGAGCAGGCTCGCGGTGGCGAGATGGCCCGCGTAGTCGCCGCCGCCCAGCATTCCGACGTAGGCGAGCATCACCGAGCCGGCGACGGTCGCCATCCCGAGCGTCATCAGCGAGAACAGCTCGGAGTGCGTCATGCGATCGAGATAGGGCGCACGATCAGCGCCGACTCGGTCATGCCCACGAACAGATTCGACACGGCGGCCAGGCTCTCGGCGCCCGAGACGCCCATCGCCCGGGCCAGCACGGCGGAGAGCGCGTCGACCACCCGCTGGAGCACGCCCAGCTGGTAGAGCACAGCGAACAGACTCCCCATGAAGACGATGATCGGGAGCACGTTCACCACGAAGGAGAAGCCCGTGTCGACGAGCGCGCCGAACACGAAGCGCACCCCCGCGTCCGTGTAGCGCAGGAGGGCTCCGACGACGGCGTTCATCAGCGCGAAGAAGGCACCGCCCACGGGCGTCTTCAGCAGCAGGAGACCGAGAGCGAGCTGGAGTCCGGCGCCCCAGGCCACCGTCCGCCAGGGGACGGCGCGGCGGTCCTCGGATAGCGCCCACGCCACGCCGAGCAGGCAGGCGAAGCCCAGGCCCGAGACTGCGCGCGATCCCAGCTCGCTCACCCGGCTTCCGGCGCCGCCGCGGCGCTCCAGGCCGCGACCAATGCGCGTGCGGCGGCCTCGGGATCGTCGGCGGCGGCCAGGGCGGCGATCACCGCGAAGCCCGCGGCGCCGGCCCGGCGCAGCGCCGCGACGCTCGCGCGGTCGACGCCGCCGATCGCAATCAGCGGGCGCGGTGCCGCGCGTGTCGCGGCGGCGGCCAGGGCCGCGACGCCACGCGGCGCGTACTCGGGCACCTTCGAGCCCGATGCGAACACCGGTCCGTAGGCGACGTAGTCGACGGGCTCCCCCGCCGCGGCGGCGACCTGCTCGGGGGTGTGGGTGGAGCGACCGATCGCGAGACGGGCACGCGCGGAGGCGGGGATGCGCGCGGGAGGCAGGTCGTGCTGACCGAGGTGCACGCCGTCGGCCTCCAGCGCCAGCGCGAGATCGAAGCGGTCGTTGACCACGAACCGGACCCCCGCCTCCCGGGTCGCGGCGCGAATCGCCTCGCCCCAGGCCAGGGCGGTGCGGTCCGTCGCGTGCTTCGCGCGCAGCTGCACCACCGCGGCGCCGCCGGCGCAGGCGGCGAGCGCCTGCTCCACCGGGTCGCGCTTCCAGCGCGGATCGTCGTCGCACAGCACGTGGAGCCCGCCCCAGTGCCGGTGCGGCTCCGGGGTCACTCCCGACCCGGAAGGGCGATCTCGAGATCGACGATCTTCTTGCGCAGCGTGTTGCGGTTGATGCCCAGCAGCGCGGCCGCGCGGATCTGGTTGCCATCCGTGCGCGCCAGAGCCGCCTCGATCAGCGGGCGCTCGACGCGCTCGATCACGCGGTGATAGACGTCGCCCGACTCCCCCTCGAGCTGCGCCTCGGCCTCCCGGCGCACGAGCTCGGCGAGGGTCGCCGCCGCGCGGGGGGCGTCGGGCTCCTGGAGGAAGGCGAAGTCCTCGGGCGTGAGCACGCTCGAGCTGCCGAGGACGAGCGCACGCTTCACGGCGTTCTCCAGCTCCCGCACGTTCCCGGGCCAGGAGTGCCGGGCCAGCAGGGCCAGCGCGTCCTCGGCGAGCGAGCGCGAGCCACCGGCCAGCTCGCCCGCATAGCGCTGGGCGAAGTGCTCGGCGAGCACCCGTACGTCCTCGCGCCGGTCGCGCAGGGGCGGCAGGTGGATCGGCACGACCCGCAGCCGGTAGAGGAGATCCTCCCGGAAGCGACCCTCGCGAACCGCGACGTCGAGATCGCGGTGGGTCGCGGTCAGGATGCGCACGTCCACCGTCTGGCTGGCGTTGCTTCCCACCGGCGTGACCTCGTGGTCCTGGAGGACGCGCAAGAGCTTCGCCTGCAGGTCGCTCGACATGTCGCCGATCTCGTCGAGGAAGAGCGTGCCGCCGGCGGCCTCCCGGAAGCGGCCCGCTCGCGCGGCGACGGCTCCGGTGAAGGCGCCCCGCTCGTGTCCGAAGAGCTCGCTCTCCAGCAGCTCGCGCGGAATCGCCGCCGTGTTGACGGCGACGAAGGGCCTCTCGGCGCGCAGACTCGCAGCGTGGATGGCGCGCGCCACCAGCTCCTTGCCCGTGCCGCTCTCGCCGGTGATCAGCACCGGGACGTCGCGCGGCGCGAGCCGGCCGATCGTCTTGAACACGTCGAGCATCACCGAGGAGCGACCGACGAGCTGCTCGCCCGGAAGCGAGCGTCGTCCGATCTCCCGGCGCAGCTGCTTCACCTCCCGCTCGAGCTCGCGCGTGCGCAGCACCTTGGTGGCGAGCGCCTTTACCTCGTCGATTCCGAAGGGCTTCACCAGGTAGTCGAGGGCGCCGCGCTTCATCGCCTCGACGGCGTTCTCGAAGGTGTTCTGGGCGGTGATGATGACGACGGCCGTGTCGAGTCCGTCGCTCTGCACGCGGTCGAGCAGCTCGATGCCCGAGAGGCCGGGCATGCGGATGTCGAGGAAGGCAAGGGCGTGGTCTCCCTTCGAGAGCGCCAGGAGCGCGGCGTCGCCGTCGTCGACGTCGGTCACGTCGCAGCCCAGCTCCTCCAGGGTCTCGCGCAGGACGAATCGGATCGACGGCTCGTCGTCGGCGATCAGCACGCGTGCCGCCAGGCCGCTCATGACCTCTCCTCTACATGGGGCCCGGGAACGGGCAGGGATACGCGCGCTCGCGTTCCGACGCCGGGCTCGGACTCGAGTCGCAGCACGCCTCCGTGGCGGGACACCCAGTGCCGGCTGACGGCCAGCCCGAGCCCGGTGCCTCCCAGACGCGTGGTGAAGAAGGGCGTGGAGAGCTGTTCGAACACCTCGCGCTCGATGCCCGGCCCGTCGTCGGCGACGGTCACGACCACCGTGGGCACGCCGGCCCCGTGCGCGGAGGGAAGCCGCTGGTCGAGGGCCATGCGCGTCTCGACGAGCAGGGTCCCCTCCCCCTCCAGAGCCTGGAGCGCGTTGCGGCCCAGATTCAGGAACACCTGGGTCAGGCGGTCGGCGTCGGCGCGCAGATCGGGGATCGAGGGATCGAAGCTCCGGTCGAGCTTCACCCCGGCCGCGACGGGATCCATGGAGAGCAGCTCCAGCACGTCGTCGAGCACGCGGTGGATGTTGACCGGGGCGAGGCGCAGCGAGTCCCGATCGTGGAACACCATCAGGTCGTCGACCAGCGAGCGGATCCGGTCGACCTCCCGGACGATCAGCGCGGCGGCCTGCTGCGACTTCTCCTCGACGGTGCGCGACGCGAGGATCTCGGCGGCGCCGCGGATCCCTCCCAGGGGATTCTTCACCTCGTGCGCGATGCCCGCCGCGATCGTGCCGTAGGCGGAGAGGCGTTCGCGCTCGGCCACGCGCTCGGCGAGGGCGTGGTGGATGGTGCGGTCGCGGAGCGCGAGCACGACGCCGGAGGGGCGCCGGCGCTCGTCCCAGAGCGGTGACGCGGCGACGTCCACGATCACGGCGGGAGAGAAGCGCCGGGGCACCACGCGGTCGTACTGGACCACCGGGCGGCCGGTCGCGAGCACCGAGCGGATCAGCGCGGCGAAGACCGGATCGCCGACCAGCTCTCCCAGATCTTCGCCCGAAGCGGCCTCCGCGGAGGTCTCGAGCATCCGACACGCCTCTCCGTTCAACAGCTCGATCCGGGCCTCGCCGTCCACCACGACCACGCCGTCGAGGACGGCCTCGAGCACTTCCTGGAGGTCGCGCTTCAATGAGATCCTCAGCTCGGCGGAGGCAGGGGGCAGCCCCGTTCAGCTCCGCTCGGCGGCCCAAGCACTGCCCAAGAATTGGGCAGCTTAGCGGTTCGCGAACGGTTTGCCTGGGCCCTGGCAGGCCCCGCGGCGCCGGATTCGGACCGCCGGTAAGGTTGGCCCCGTGCGCACCGGGATCACGGCTTCCGAAGCGCTGCGGATCGTGCTCGCGGAGGCGCGGGCGCTCGGCGCCGAGACGGTCGCCGCGAGCGACGCGCTCGGGCGCGTCCTGACCGAGGCGATCGTGTCCTCCCGCATCCTGCCACCCGCCGACAATTCGGCGATGGACGGCTTCGCCGTCCGGGCCGCCGACTGCGCGGGCGCCTCCGACAGCTCGCCCCAGCGGCTCGCGATCGCCTTCGAGGTCCCGGCCGGGGCCGCCGACGTGCCGGCGCTGCCCCCGGGCCGGGCGGCGCGGATCCTGACCGGCGCGCCGCTTCCCGCCGGCGCGGACAGCGTCGTTCGCCAGGAGGACACGGAGCGCGAGGGCGACCGGGTGGCGATCCGGGTCCCCCCCGCTCCCGGCGACCACGTGCGCCGAGCCGGCGAGGACGTCGCGCGGGGCGAAACCGTGATCGAGGCCGGGACGCGCCTCAGCGCCGCTCACCTCGGCATGCTGGCCTCGCTCGGGCGCTCGATCGTGGCCGTCCACCAGCGTCCGCGCGTGGCGATCCTCTCCGGCGGCGACGAGCTCGTCGAACCCGACGGCGACGTCTCCGGCGGACGGATCGTCTCCTCGAACTCGTGGTCGATCGCCGCCCAGTGCCGCGAGTTGGGCGCCGAGCCGGTCTACCTGGGCATCGCCCGCGACACGCCGGAAGACATCGAGGGACGTCTGCGCGCCGGGCTGGCGGCCGACGTGGTGGTGAGCTCGGCCGGCGTCTCCGTCGGCGACCGCGACTTCGTGCGCACGGTGCTCGAGAAGCTGGGCTGCCGGCTGCTGTTCTGGGGCGTTCGCATGAAGCCCGGCTATCCCCTGGCCTTCGGCCGCGTGGGACAGGACGAGCGCGGTCCCCTGGTGTTCGGACTGCCCGGCAACCCGGTGTCGGCGATGATGACCTTCGAGCAGTTCGTGCGACCGACGCTGCTGCGGTTGATCGGCGCGCGTCGGCTGCACCGACCGCTGATCCGCGTGCAGCTCGGCGAGACGCTGCGCAAGAGCGCCGGCCGCCTCCACTTCGTGCGCGTGACGCTCTTGCGCCGGGGAGACGTCGTGGTCGCTCACAGCACCGGGGACCAGGGCTCGGGCGTGCTGAAGTCGATGATCCGCGCCCAGGGAATCCTGATCTTCGAGGCCGACGCCACCGAGCTCGCGCGCGGTGCCGAGGCGAGCGTGCAGGTGCTCGACCCCGAGTTCCTCGCCTCCGAAGCTCCGGGCTTCTGACTCGGCCGTGTCCGATTCCGGAAGATTCGCGAGCGTCGCGGGGGCGGTCCTCACCGGCGGCCCCTCGACGCGCATGGGCAGCGACAAGGCCCGGCTCGAGGTCGGAGGCGTCGCCTCGGCGACGCGCGTCGCGCGCTGTCTCGCCTCCCTCTGCGAGGACGTGGTGCTGGTCGGCGGGGACCCGCCCGGGGACGCCCCCGGCCGCCGGGTCGCCGATCCGCCGGGACCGCGCAGCTCGCTGCGGGGGCTCGCCGGCGCCCTCGCCGCGGTGCGCGCGGAGCACGTGCTGGTGGTCGCGACCGATCTCCCGTTCGTCACGCCCGACCTGCTGCTCGCCCTGGTCGCCTGGCCCGCCGCCGACGCCGTGGTCCCGCGCGACGCAGAGCGCGCGCAGCCGCTGTGCGCTCTCTACCGCCGGGAGCCCGTCCTCGCCGTCGCGCGCGCGCACCTCGAGGACGGGCGGCTGGCGCTGAATGCGCTGCTCGACGCCGTGGAGACCCGCTACCTCGAGGGGGACGACCTGTCGGCGGTCGACCCCGAGCGGCGCGCGCTGACGAATCTCAACACGCGCGCCGACGTCGCCAGCGCCGAGCGGCGGGATCCGGACTGAGAGCCGCCCGACGGGCTTCGGTGTCGCCTCGGCCGCCTAGCGCTCGCGGCGCGCCGGCTCGGCGGCCGATCTGCCGAGGATGATCCGGCACACCGCTTCGAAGCGCTCCTGGGCGTCCTGACAGCGGCGGCGGAGATCCGGGTCGCCGAGGGAGCGCCCGTCGAGGTCCGGGACCAGCGCGAGCGCGCCGTCCGCGGCGCCGCTGAGGTCCTGCGCGGCGCGCTCGAGCAGCGGCTCGAGCGCCGCGACGGACGGATGCGAGCCGAGCCCGGCCTCCCGGTGGACGGCGAGCAGGTCGTTCGCGAGGCGTCGGAATTCACCGCGAACCGACATCAGCGCCCCCGCGCGCGCTCGGCCAGCAGCGTGCTGCGCACACCGGGCACGACGCGCAGCCGCTCGACCCGGCCGCCCCAGCTCTCGACGGCCTCGCGTCCGACGATCTGGTCCAGACTCCAGTCTCCGCCCTTGGCGAGCACGTCCGGCCGCAGCGCGCGGATCAGCGCGAGCGGGGTGTCCTCGCCGAAGAGCACCACCCAGTCGACGCTCGCCAGCGCGGCGATCAGCTCCGCGCGCTGGCGCTCGGGCACGATCGGCCGCCGCGGCCCCTTGAGGCGGCGCACCGAGGTATCCCGGTTCAGGGCGACGACCAGCCGGTCGCCGAAGCCCCGCGCCTGCTCGAGACTGCGGACGTGGCCGACGTGCAGCAGGTCGAAGCAGCCGTTGGTGAAGACCACCGTCTCGCCCCGGCGCTGAGCAGCGCGCACCGCGTCGCGCGCCGCGGAGCGCGTGAGCACCCGGTCGCGCGCGCGGGGGGAGCGGGTCAAGGCACGGCCCCGTCGGCGGGAGGCGCGACCTGCGGCTCCCCTTGCGACCCGGGCATGGCGCCTTCCAGCGTCTCGAGGCCGCGTCGCACGAAGCCGGGCAGCCCGGTCACGAGCCTCAGCGGGCCCGCGTTCAGGCTGCGCAGCGGCTGGGCCGTCGCGGTCGGCGCATCCCAGGGGCCGCGGATGCGGAAGTGGGCGGCGATCAGGTTGTCGGCGCCGCCCAGGATCAGGGTCCCCAGGATCGGAACGGCGCCGAGCACGCGATCCACCGGTCGGAACAGGAGCACCACGACCTCCGCATCGAGGGGGAACGGAGCATGCCCGAGATCGAGGGATCCCGCGCCGTACAGACGCACATCGGGACCTTCGAAGGTCAGGGACTCGGTGCGCGCGACGCCTTCGTCGAACTCCAGATGCGTGACACAGCGGCTGAAGCGCACGCGATCGCGGTCGCGCTGGAAGCCGAGGCCCTCGCCGGCCAGCGACAGCGCCAGCACCGCCGGGAGCTCGTGGCGCACCTGGCCATCCCTCGCATCGAGATCGACGCGACCCGATAGCGAAGCGAAGGGATGCCGTCCCGGCTGGTAGCGGTTGCGGAGCTCCGCGCTCAAGGCGACGCGGCCGCTGACCCGATCGTCGCCGAGTCCGGCGTGCTCGAAGAACGCGTCGGCGTCGAGCTCCTCGGCGGCGAGGCGAGCGTGATAGGTCAGCGCGTCCGCCCGACTCAGGTCCACTCCCCCCACTCCGGTGAGCCGGCCCGTCGGAGTGAGCTCGGCCTCGACCCCGTCGAAGGTGATCGCGGAGCCCGCAGCGCGGAAGCGACCGACCACCCGCTCGTGCGCCCAGACGGAGGTCCGCATCGGCCCGATCTCGAAGGATCCGACGGACCAGGCCCCCGCTGGCGGAGCCTCGCTCCCGGCGGCCTGCCGCGTGCGGAGTGCCGTCGAGGCGGCGGGCGCGCTCTCGGGGACCGTCGCAGCCCCCGCCTCGAGGTGCGCGGTCAGGTGCATCGGGTCGTCGCTCCACTCGAGCGTGCCGCGGAGCGGTACGTCGGCCCAGGTGGCGCGCCGGAGCTCCCCCTTCAGCCCGCCCGCGCGGGCGTCCACGGCGAGCTCGACCGAGCGCATCGGCCACAGCAGGGCGGGGTGGTCCAGGCGCTCGAGACGGACCTCGACGTGCGGCGGAGAGAAGTCGGGATTGGGCTGGAACAGCGAGAGCAGCAGGGGCAGGCCCAGCAGCTGGACCTGCTCGGAGTCGGGGACGCGATCGTCGAGATTCGAAGCCAGCAGGTGGGAGACCCCGTCGAGCTGGAGATCGAGTCGGGGCAGCGCGAAGCCGCCGCGCACGCCGCGGACGTCGCGCAGCACCAGGCGGTCGCCCCGCCAGGACGCGTCGATCGCGATCTGCTCGATCGCGTCGCGCTCGCCGAGCCGCAGCCTCAGGTCCTCGAGGCGGGCCCGCAGCGCGAGCCCCTGCGGCAGACCGGCGACCCCATCGGAGGTGAAGTCGTCCCAGCCTCCGACGGGACCCCGCGCGCGGGCCGTCAGCTCCACCACGCGTCCGCCGTCCAGCGCGTCGAGGGCGACCCGGGCGTCCTCGAGCCAGCTCGCTCGCATGCCGGTCAGCAGGTCGCGCAGATCGTCGACGGCCAGCTCCTGGAGGCGCAGCCGCACTCCGAGCGACGAAGCCGCAGTGATCGGACGTGCCAGATCGGCGTCGATCGCGAAGCTCAGTGGACCGCTCCGGATGCGTGCTCCCGTGACCGCGACCCGCTTCGCGTCGATCACGGCGCGACCGCGCGCGGCGACGCGCGGCGCGGCGAGCAGGGGTCGGTCGTCCGAGGTGAGCCACGCGAAGTCGCGCGCGACCAGGTCGAGGTCGATCTCGGCGGACTCGGGATCGTCCGCCTCCAGGTCCGCGACTCCGCTGACCCAGCCCCTGGGCCCCGAGTGCCGGGCTCCCAGACGGCCGCCGAGCCACCCGAGGTCGAGGTCGGTCGCGGTGACGGTGGCGCGCAGCGCCCCGCGGTCGCGTCGGACCACCTCCGCCTCGAGCAGGCCCCGGTGGGCCCCCCCGGCGCGGATCCGTGCCTGCACCACCAGGCTGTGCCGGCCCCGCAGTCGGCTCTGGCTGAGCTCGCCGTTCAGATCCTCGAGGACCACGTCCTCACCGCCCGCGCCATCGCGCAGCTCGATCCGTCCATCGCGCAGCCGCAGCGTGTCGGCGAAGAGCGGAGCCGCCAGGGCGGCGGCAACACCGTCCCGAAGCTTTGCGACGGGATCCCCGGCGGCGTCCGCCGCGCCGGGGGTCGTCTCGGCCGCACTCTCGCCCCAGGGCCACGGCGAACGGGAACCGCCGCTCTCGATCTCCAGGGTCGCCCCGTCGAGCTCGAGACGGGTGAAGTGCACTTCGCCGACCAGCGCCGCGGCCAGGCTCACCCGGGCCCGCGCGCGCTCCACGGCGAGCCTGCCGTCCCACAGCGCCAGCCCGTGGGCCTCCAGTTCCATGGGAAGGCCCGGCTCGATCCGAAGAGCCGCCAGGCTGCACGGAGCCCCGGTCGCGGCCGCGATCTGGCTCTCGGCCAGCCTGCGCAGGTGTTCGGGGCCGAGCTTCGTCCCCACGTACAGCCCGCCGACCCCCGCAGCCAGAGCGAGGACCGCTGCGCCCCCCCAGCACAGCCTCCGCCCCCAGCTGCTCACGACCCCTTTGGGGACCTCCTCTCGGGGCCTCGTCGCCTGGGGGCGATGCGCTCACGCGTGTGCGTCGGAGGCCTCGATCCCGTGCCGCTGCCTGCGGATTGCATCCGGGGCGCCCTCCCCTCAGCGCGCGGCCAAGGCCGCATTCTCGCTAAAGAAATCCCACGTGCGGACGAAACGCCTGCCAAGTGAGAGGAACCCAGTCGGCTTCACGTCCGTGTCCAGTCGACCGTAGGGGAGTGCGTGGGGATGGAGAGTAATCGATCGAAGGCGATTCGGAAGAATCGGGTCCGCGAGCTGCGGGAGAACCGCCTGATGACCCAGGCGCAGCTGGCTCGCAAGGCCAAGGTCGCCCTCCGCACGATCCATAGCGTCGAGAAGGGCATGAACTGCCGCATGGACACCAAGCGGAAGATCCTGCTCGCGCTGGGTCTGCGATTCGAAGACAAGGATCACGTCTTCCCGCCGAGCCGACTGTACGCGGAAGATCTCTCCGCGGACCCGAGCTCCTCCTCTCCCTCGCGCTACTGACCGACCGGCCGCGTCGGAGCTCCCCTCACCGGATCGCGATCCCGGTTCGGTACTATCGGAGCGCGCGGCCAGCGCGACAGCCCTGCGCGTCTGAGCCGACGACGGAAGCGGGGGCATCTCCATTCCGGATCGAGTCACACTGCTCGCCGACGTCGCCGAGATCGTGGCGCGGTCGCACGACCTGCACGAGACGCTCGGCAACGTGGTCGATCTGGTCGGCAAACGCCTGGATGCCGACGCCTGCTCGATCTATCTGGTCGAGGCCGACCTCACCCGTCTGACCCTCTCGGCCACCAACGGGCTGCACCGCGAAGCGATCGGCAAGGTCCAGCTCCCGCTCGGCGAGGGCCTCGTCGGCCTTGCGGCCCAGCTGCGCCAGCCGGTCGTCAGCAACGACGCCCAGAATCACCCTCACTACAAGTACTTCCCGGAGACCGGCGAGGAGCGCTTCGCCTCCCTGGTCGCGGTGCCACTGCTCATGCGCGGCGTGACGATCGGCGTCCTGGTCATCCAGACCCTGGAGCCGCGCGACTTCGAGCCCAACGAGGTGGACGTATTCCAGACCTGCGCCCAGCTGATCTCGCCGGTGGTGATGAACGCGCGCCTGCTCTCGCTCGTGGACGAATCCGAGGACGCGATCCAGCGCAGCTCGGCAGAGCTCGCCTCCCACGGCGTTCCGGTGCCGGGTCGCGACGAGCAGCGCGCCGATCGCAACGTCGAGTTTCGCGGTCTGGGCACGTCGCGCGGTATCGCGATCGGCCGCGTCTACCGGATGGAGAATCCGCTGGACCTGGCGAGGCTCGAGTACGAGCCGCGCGCAAGCGTCGAAAAAGAGGAGAGCGACCTGGTCCAGGCGCTCGCGGTCGTGCGCCGAGACCTCGACACCAACCGGGAAGAGCTGGGCGATCGCTTCGGACCCGACTTCTCCGCCGTCTTCCACACCCACATCCAGATCCTCGAGGACAAGGGCTTCGTCTCGAAGCTGCGTCAGGCGGTGCGCGCGAGCGGAGATGCCCGCGCCGCGCTCCTGGACGTGCTCACCGCCTACCGCAAGACCTTCGGCCGCATCGAAGACGCCTACTTCCGCGACCGCATGATGGACGTCGAAGACGTCGGGCGGCGGGTGATGGAGCAGCTGCTGGGAGACCGGCACCAGCGCGCGACGATGGAGTCCAACTCGATCGTCGTCACCGACAACATCCTGCCGGGTCACTTCGCGCGGCTCGATCTCGATCGCGTGGCGGCGATCGTGTCGGAGCACGGCGGGCCGACCTCTCACGGGGTGATCTTCGCGCGCACGCTCGAGATCCCGGCCGTCACGGGGGTGTCCGGGGTGTGCGAGCTCGTGCGTCCGGGCGAGATCGCGATCGTGGACGGCGGCGAGGGCACCGTCTTCCTGTCGCCCGACGATCAGCTTCTGGCGGAGTACGAGCGCGCCCGCGAGCGCTACGAGATCGCCGCCGAGCACCTCGACGCGCTGCGCGAGCTTCCCGCCGAGACGCGCGACGGCCGTCGCATCGCGCTGACCGCCAACTGCGGCCTGGTGAGCGACCTGCGTCTCGTGGAGCAGCACGGCGCCCAGGGCGTCGGGCTCTTCCGCACCGAGATGCTGGCCTTCGCCCACCGCGGCTTCCCCGAAGAGGACGAGCAGGAGCAGCTCTACGAGCGCGTGGCCAACGTCATGGCGCCTCGACTGGTCACGATCCGCACTCTCGACCTCGGAGGCGACAAGGAGGTCGACGCCCTCGTCCTGCCCCACGAGGAGAATCCCCAGCTCGGCTGTCGCTCGATCCGGCTGTCGTTCACGCATCTCGAGGCGTTCCGGGCCCAGCTGCGCGCGATCCTGCGCGCGAGTGCCGCGGGCAACGTGCGGCTGCTGCTGCCGATGATCTCCTCTATCGACGAGCTGCGCCGGGCCCGCGAGATCATCGCAGAGACACAGGAGGCGATGCGGCACACCGGGAAGCCCTTCGATCCGGAGATGCCCGTCGGCGTGATGATCGAGGTGCCCTCGGCCGCCCTGATCGCGGATCGGCTGGCCCGGGAGTGCGATTTCTTCAGCGTCGGTACGAACGATCTCACTCAGTACACGCTCGCGGTGGACCGGGGCAACGAGCACATCGCGCACCTCTTCGACCCGCTCCACCCCGCCGTCCTCAACCTGATCGATCTCTCGGTGCGCGGTGCGGCGAGCGCCGGGATCCCGATCTCGGTATGCGGAGAGATGGCCAGCAACCCGCTCGCCGTGCCGATCCTGGTGGGAATCGGAATCGGCGAGCTCTCGGGAACGCCCAGCGCGGTGCCGATCGTGAAGGAGATCGTGCACGCCCTCGACCTGAACGACGCCGAGGCCGATGCGCGGTGCGCCAGAGAGGCGGGGACCGCGATGGAGGTGCGGCGGATCGGCGCCGAACGGCTGAAGTCGGTCGGTCTCCTCGAACATCCGGACATCGGATCCTGGCTGCGGCGGATCGTGGACCGGGAGCTGTCGGTCTGACGCGCCGAGCACTCCCGGCTCTCAACCGAAGAGCGCGATCAGGGCGACTCCGGCCACCGTCGCCAACGCCCCCACGACCCGCGGTCGCCCCGGGCTCTCGCGCAGCCACGACACCCCGAGCAGAACGGCGAACACCACGCTCGACTGGCGGACGGCGACGACGTAGCTGACCGACGCCGTCTCGAGCGCGCGCAGGATCAGCGTGTATCCCACGAAGGAGATCACTGCGGCGGCGGTCGCGCGCCCGAGCTGACTGCGCGCCGCGGCGCGCAGGGACGCGGCACCGCGGGAGGCCAGCACCAGCGGCGCGAAGGCCAGCGCATGGCACACGAAGAGCAGGAGCGAGTAGGTGATCGCTCGTGGCACCGGACCCGGCCACCGGCTCGCCGACAGCTGGGCCATCGCCGCCTTGTCCACCAACGAGTATCCGACGGTGGCCAGCAGGGTGAGATAGGCGAAGCGAGTGGCCGGACCTGTGAGCGATCCCCTGCGCAGCCCGGGGCCCACGTGGACCAGCCACATCCCCGCCACCACGATCAGGATCCCCAGAGCCCCGACCGGGCGGATCGTCTCCCCGAACAGGGGGACCGCGATCAGGGGCAGGAAGGCCGGCGTCGAGCGCGCGATCGGATAGACGAGGGACAGGTCGCCGTGCTCGTAGGCGCGGCTCATCCAGTACAGATAGAGCGCGTGGATGGGGCCCGTGAGCGCGAGCAGGATCCACACCTCGCTCGAGATCGCGCGCCACGGGATCCAGGCCGCCGCCGCCGCGAGGCACGCGACGGCCAGCCAGCTCTGGAGCAGGTTGAAGCACAGCGGATCCCCGCTCTGCTTGATCGCGACGCTCCAAACCGCGTGGAGGAACGCCGAGGCGAGGACCAGCGCGAGAGCGGTGAGCGACAAGGAGGGAAGGGTACCGGCGCTGATCCCGGCGGGGAGAGTCGGGCCGGAGTCGACCCTGGATGGAGCGCGTGCTAACCCTTCGCGCGCTCGCGGTCCGCCCGAGCACCGGCCGATCGGACCGGGTCGGCCCTTCGAGCGTTCGGTCCCGCCGACCCCGAGCTCGCGCCGGATCATCCCAGCGAACCCATCGCCGTGGTCCCTCGGAGCCCCATTCCCATGGCAGAAGCGGCCCTACAGACTCTCCGCGGTTACGTCTCTCTCACCAAGCCGCGCATCCTGCTCCTCGTGATCTTCACCGGGCTCCCGGTCATGGGCATGGCGGCTGGCGGGTGGCCGGCGCCGGGCTTCGTCGCCGCGACGCTGCTGGGCATCGCGCTCGCCGCCGGCGCGGCGAACACCTTCAACTGCTACCTCGAGCGCGACCTGGACGCGCGCATGGACCGCA
>CAZZFT010000026.1:0-42572 GCA_964653555.1 uncultured Spirochaetales bacterium
GGCCAGCATCAGGCTCGACATCGGGTAGTAGATCATCGGCTTGTCGTAGATCGGAAGCAGCTGCTTGCTGATCCCGCGCGTGATCGGGTGCAGGCGTGTGCCCGACCCTCCCGCCAGGACGATTCCCTTCATGCCCGTCTCCGTGCTTCCGCCTAGGGCAGGAACTGCTGCGGGTTGGAGAGCTTCGCCGGCAGGTACTCGTCGATCACGTAGTTGAGTCCCCACTTCGCCAGCGCCTGCTGCTCCGCGCGCACGCCCATCCGGAGCAGCTGCTCGATCGCCTTCTGCCAGGGCTTGTGGGCCTTGAAGAAGGGGTCGTTCTTCAGGGCGTCCTTCGCCCGCTTCACGTCCACGTCGAGGAGCGGGTGGGTCGGCAGCTCGTAGTCGATCACGTCCTGTGGCGTCACTCCGAGATAGCGCGCCTGGGGCACGCAGAAGAACTGGGAGAGATGAGCGGCGTTTCCGGACCCGACCTTGAGCGTCCGATAGATGTTGCTAATCCCGTAGGGGTCGCAGTCGACGAAGGCGTAGACGGGCAGCTTGCACTCGTCGGAGAGCTTGCGGATGAAGCGCCGGGTGGCGCGCGTCGGCACTCCGGCCATCGAGACCAGGATGCAGTCGGACGTCTGCCAGAACTTGTGGCTCTGCAGGCGCTGGAACACGCCGCCGGTCTCGATGGCGAGGATGAACTTCGCGTCGGTCTCGAAGGAGAGGTGCTCCACGGTGGACGGGATCGAGTAGGCGCCCGAGCCGAAGCGCGTGCAGTCGATTCGCTCCACTTCGCCGGTCTCGCGGTCGGGGTCGAGCACCACCAGGCGCCCAGCCACCGCGCCACCGTGCTCGTCGGGGATGAAGCGCAGCTGCTCGCGCGACGTGCCGCGAGTCGAGAACAGCGCCTCGATGTCGTCCATCACGGCGTCGGACTCGCTCTGCTCGTCGAACTTCGCCGCCTCCCAGTTCTTGCTCTGGTAGTAGGCGTCTCGCTTGGTGGCGAAGTCGTTCGTCTCCACCAGCTCCTTCGAGAGCCCCATCATGCGTAGGGTCTGGGCGAAGCTCTTCACCGTGTTCACGGTGAGCGTACGCACCTTCTTGGAGCGACCGATCTCGAAGTAGCCCTTCTGGGCGGAGTAGGTGACGTTCTTCAGCGAGCGGATCGGAAAGGCGAGGTCGGGCTTGTTCCGCTTCAGGATGTCCGCGTGGACGTCCGTCGCGGCGGTGCGGATCTGCTGCACCACCACGTCGTCCTGGGCTGCGTTGCGCCGCGCGACCTGCTCGGCGCGGCTGCTCGCCTTCGCGTCGCCCTTGCGTGCACCGCCGCGCACCGCCGTCTTCTTCTTCGCCGCGGGCTTCACCGCCGCCGGCCGCTTCGGGCCGAAGGGCAGCGAGGCCTGGGGCCCCGCCTCGGCCGCGGGCTTCGGCGCCGGCTTCCCGGTCTTCCTCCCAGAGATCTTCTTCTTGCGCGCCGCCATCGACTCCCGTCCAGCTACATCTTGCGCGTGCGTTCGAGCACGTCGGTGAGAGTGTCCGTCACCGCGTCGCGTTGGGCGTCGGTGAGCTCGAGGATCTGCTGCAGGCCGATCGAAACCTGCGGGATGTATTTCTCGATGTAGGCGCGCTTCTTCGCCTCGTCGGCCTCGCGCCGGCGCTTGCGGATGAAGGTGGCGAGGCGCCGGCCGCACTCCTGGAGCCCTAGGCGCATCTCCTTGATGATCTCGGGATAGTGGGCGATCGCCTCCTTGCTCTCGGAAGTGAAGGGCACCCACACGCTCGCGATGTGCACCATCAGCAGCATCGGTCCCACGGGCAGCGCGCCGCGCGGCTGCTGGAGCTGATAGGACTTCCAGTCGGTGCCGGTGACGGCCTTGGTGATCGCGCAGGCCCCCTGCTGATACTGGAGTGGCACCCGATTGGCGTACCGGTAGAGGGTGATCGAATCCTCGGCGGGTAGCGCGCCGCCGTAGGCCAGGCCCACCTCGATCAGGAAGGGGTTGCCCCGATAGACCGTCGCCCGCCGCGAGACGGCGGCGTAGAAGTCGGCCTCCACCTCGGCGCGCAGCGCGCGCTCGATCAGCTCCTCGCCGATCGGGGCGATGCAGTCCATCGGCGGCGCCATGATCTTCGTCTCCTGGATCGCGCCGTGGAGCTTCTCGGCCTCCTCGCGCGTGATCTCCGACGGTCGACGGCTCTCTGCCACCCCGGCGGACTTGCAGATCTCCAGCGCGGTCCGCGAGGAGACCCGGCTGAAGTCGGAGGAGAGACAGGAGCGGACGTTGCGCGCCGTGGTGTCGCGGAACATCTGCATCAGCACGCCGAGCTCGACGCCGTAGGGGTGGGGCTGGATCTCTGCCGTCTCCGGCGGCAGCTGGTCGGTGACGCGCGGGAACACGTGCCTCTCGCCGTGCTCCTCCGCCTTCGGGGGCACGTAGGTGATCTCGGCGTGCGGATTGGCCAGGGAGATCTGCCGGATGTAGGCGTCTACCGAGTGCTGGCCGCCGCGATAGGCGCCCTCGAGCTCGATCTCGACGCGGGTGCCGTGCTCGACCTCCCAATCGACCACCTTGTCGCACTTCACTTTCGGCTCGTTCTTCTTGGTGTCGATCACGAGCTCGAAGTAGTGCGCCTCCTTCCCCTGGCCGGTGCGCGTGGTGATCGCGATCGGCTTGCCGGTCGTGAGCAGCCCGTACATCCCGGCGGCGCTGATTCCGATGCCCTGCTGGCCGCGGCTCTGTTTCAGGCGGTGGAACTTGGAGCCGTAGAGCAGGCTCCCGAAGATCTTCGGCACCTGCTTGCGCAGGATGCCGGGCCCGTTGTCCTGGATGGCGATCCGGAAGCGCGTCTCGCTGGCCTGCGCGATCTCGACGGAGACGTTCGGTCGGATGCCCGCCTCTTCGCAGGCGTCGAGCGAGTTGTCCACGCCCTCCTTGACCGTGGTGAGCAGGGCCTTCGACGGATTGTCGAAGCCGAGCAGATGGCGGTTCTTCGCGAAGAACTCGGAGACCGAGATGTCGCGCGCCTGGCGGGCCAGCTCGGCCGCCGACCGCCGGGGCTCCGCTGTGGCCCCGCCCGAATCGACGGCCGCCCCGCGCTTGGCGCTCTGCGCGGGCTTGCGCGCGCGCTTCTTGCCCTGACCCACCGCGCTCCTCGGCGCCGCGCCGCGCGGCGGCTCCCGCGTGCCGCGGGACGACGCCACCAGAGCGACCGGCTTCTCCGGATCTCCCGGCTCGCCCATCACCGCCCACCCCCGTACACCACTCACCCCCGTCGCGACCGGCGGTGCGGGGGGAGGCGCCGGCCGACACCGATGTTCGTCGCCCGGCGGGGGCCGGTCAAGGCGGCGCAGAGCGCGCTGCGCACCACGGCGACGACCGGCGCAGCAGCCCCGGACGGGGAGATCCGCGGGCGTGCTACTCGAGGTCTTCGATCGGTGCGTTGCGGAAGTTGCCGCACAGCCGGACCTCGCCGGTGCGCAGCATGTGGAGGATCGTCGCGACGACCTCCCGATCGTCCGTTGTGGTCTCGCCCACGGCCCGAACGAGCGCGAGCAGAGTCGTCGCCCGCGCCGCCTGGGAGCGCGGCGATTGCCGAGAATTCGTCGAGACAGCGCCCATTACCCCATCCTCCTGGGCCTTGGACGCAAGCAGGGACCGTGCCAGTGCGACGGAATCTGGGCCCCGTTCGCAAATAAACTAGAAAGTCTAGTAATTCCAATCGTTTACGGCCCTGCGAACGCAGGACGCGCGGCTCGGTTGCGGGCCCGGTGCCGGTCTCCCGGTGACGAGCCTCGACGCCGGAGTGTCAATTTTCGGACGCGGGCCCGGCGCGGCAGGAGGAGGAGGTCGCGGGGCCCGCTGCTACCTCCCTCCTGCGTCCTCGCGGTAGGCGAGCGCCTCGGCCAGGGCCTCGACCCCGGCGCGGCGGTCGCCCGCGAGGTCGGCGATCGTGCGCGCGACCCGCAGGACGCGGCGCGCTGCCCGGGCCGAGAGGCCGAAGCCGTCCACCGCGCGACCGAGCAGCGCGCGCGCCTCGCGCGTCGCATCGACGTGCGCTTCGAGACCCGCATCGGGCAGTCGCGCATTGCAGCTGACGCCGCGCTGGCGCTGTCGCCTTCGCGCCGCGATCACGCGCTCGCGCGTCGCGCGCGTGCTGGAGACCAGGGAGGGGGCGGCGTCGAGCTCTGCCCACGCCACCGGGCGAACGGGCAGGTGCAGATCGATCCGGTCGAGCAGCGGACCCGAGATGCGGGCCCGATAGCGCGCCACCTGGCCCTCGTCGCAGCGGCAGTCCCGGCGCCCGCTGCCGAGCCATCCACAGGGGCACGGGTTCGCGGCGGCGACCAGCTGGAAGTCGGCCGGAAAGGCGACGTGCCCTCCGGCGCGAACCAGTGAGACGCACCGGTCCTCGAGCACCTGACGAAGCGACTCCAGGGCGCGCCTCTCGAACTCGGGCAGCTCGTCCAGGAACAGCACGCCGCGATGGGCGAGCGAGACTTCGCCGGGCCGCGGCGGGCGCCCCCCACCGACGAGTCCGGCCGCGGTGGCGGTGTGGTGCGGGGCGCGGAAGGGGCGCCGGGAGACGATCGGCGTCGCCAGCGACGCCACCGCTCCGTGGATCCGCGTCACCTCGAGCGCCTCCTCGCGCGAGAGCGGAGGCAGGAAGCCCGGAAGCCGCCGCGCGAGCATCGTCTTCCCGGAGCCTGGCGCTCCCACCAGGAGCGCGCCGTGGCCCCCGGCGGCGGCCACCTCGAGGCCGCGCTTCGCCAGCTCCTGGCCTCGGACGTCTTCGAGGTCGGGCCCGTCGAAGGCGTCCTCCGAGCGGTCGACCGGACGCGAGATGGGCAGCGGTTGCCCGCCGCGCAGATGGACCAGCACGGCTGCCAGGTCGGGAGCAGCCCGCACCTCGAGACCGTCGGCCAGGGCGGCCTCGGCGGCGTTGGCCGCGGGTGCAATCAGAGTGGCGCAGCCCGCATCGCGAACCGCCAGGGCGAGCGCGAGCGCGCCCCGAAGAGGGCGCAGGCGGCCGTCGAGGGCGAGTTCTCCGGCCAGTGCCACCTCGCCGAGCGCTTCTCCCTCGATCTGTCCCGCCGCGGAGAGCAGCGCTATGGCGATCGGCAGATCGAGGGCGGCACCGCTCTTGCGCAGCTCCGCCGGCGCGAGATGCACCGTGATCCTTCGGTCCGGGAACTTCTCGCCCGCCGAGGCCAGCGCCGCGCGCACCCGAGCCGCACTCTCGCGCACCGCCGCTCCGGGCAGGCCCACGATCTCCATCCGCGGCAGCTGGGAGCTGATGCGGACCTCCACCTCGACGGGGACGCCGTCCACGCCGACGAGGGCCGCGCTGCGGACTCGCGACACGCCCGGCTCCGCGGGACCGTGGGTCGGGGCGGCAGAGACGAAGGCAGGGCCCCGGGGCCGGAGCCCTGCCTTCAACTCTTGAAAAGCCCCATGCCGAAGGGGCTCCTTGCCGGGAAGTGGCTCGCCGGAGGCCGACGTGTCAAGAAACCGTCGGGGGAACCTCTCGGGCCGCGGGAAGAGGCTCGCGGGTCCGCGAAGAAGTCCCGGAGGCGTTAGAGTATATGCCCGTTCCAGCGAGGGAATTCTGATCGCCGTGAGCCGAATCGCCCCCCGCCTCGCGCTCCTGCTCCTGCTCTCGACGGGACTGTCGGACTGCGGCGGGCCGCCGCCCCCCGTCTCGCCGGAGTCCTCCACCCCGGGCGAGGTCGCCAGCGGCGCGTTCTCCGCCGAGCGCGCGTGGAGCGATCTCGAGGCGCTCACCGCGCTCGGCCCGCGCTCGCTCGGCTCCCCCGGAGCCGGGGAAGCGCGGCGCTACATCGTCTCCGCACTCGAGCAGGACGGGATCGACGTCGAGACGGTGACCACCACGGTGGACTCCGAGGATCTCGGGACGCTGACGCTGACCCACGTCGTGGCGCGACTTCCCGGGACGTCGACCGATCGCCTGGTCCTGATCGCTCCCTACGACAGCGGTCAGTACGACGACTTCACCTTCATCGGAGCGAACGACGGCGCCTCCGGCGCCGCGCTGCTCCTCGAGATCGCGCGCGCGCTCGCCGCCCGCGAGCGGCACTACACCGTCGAGTTCGTCTGGCTCCAGGGCGAAGGCCGCCTCGGCCGCGGTAGCGAGACGGAGCGCGAGGAGCGCTGGCTCGGCAGTCGGTCGCTGGCCGCCCAGTGGGCCGAGGAGGGGCAGCTCGCCCCGATCCGGTTGCTCGCCGACTTCAATCGCGTGTGCGACGCCGACCTCCGCGTCGCCCGGGACCTCGGATCCCATCGCGTCCACCGGGACGAGTTCTGGACGGCGGCGCGCCGGCTCGGCTACGCCGACGCCTTCCCGGTCGATCGCGGGTACGAGAGCGTCACTGCGAGCCACGTCGCCTTCCGCGAGCAAGGCGTGCGTCCGGTGGTGGCGATCGAGGACACCGTCTTCGGCGGTGACGAGGCCCCCGGTCTCTACGCCGCCAACGAGGGCGACGTCCTCGCGCACTGCTCGCCGGAGAGTCTGGCGGCGGTGGGAGAGGTGACGGTCGAAGCCGTCGATGCGATCGCCGCGCGGCTCGCGAAGATCGACCGCTTCGCGAAGACCCCGTCGGCCGAACCGGAGGCTGCGGACCTCGGAGAGGACACCTCGCGCTCGCCCGCCGGTGGTGAGGAACCCGCCGCGGGCACGGGAAGCGATGAAGCCGACCCGGCCTAGCGCTCTCCTGCCTCCGCCTGCCATCGGGTCGCTGCGCGTCGGCACCTTCGCCGTGGCGCTCGTCGCGCTGCTCGTCGGAGGGGCGCTCGCAGAGGAGCCGGCGCCGGACGCCGCGCCGGTGAAGATCCTGGTCGAATCGCCGCGTCCCGGCGAGGTGGTGCGCAACGACGTGCGCCAGGCTCCGGTTCGCGGAACGGCGGTCGCCTTCGGACAGCGCCCGGTGGACATCGACGTGATGCTCGTGATCGACGTGTCCGGATCGACGAAGAATGCGAGTGGGGTGGACGTCGATCGCGATGGTCAGGTGGGTTTCAACCCGCAGCAGGTTCCCGGCGCGCCCGGCGCGTATCCGCCCGACATGGTCTCGACGGATCCGGACGACTCGGTCCTCTCCGCCGAGATCCGGGCCGCCGACGCTCTGATCGCCACGCTCGCGCCCGGTGGACGCACGCGCGTCGGCGTCATCAGCTTCGCCGGCGACATGCACCCCCAGACCGGTCTGCGCCTGCGCTACGACCAGCAGGACGCCTGGCTCGAGGTTCCGCTGACCTCCGACTTCTCCGCGGCTCGCACGAGACTTCCCGAGATCCTCCGGCGCGGCGCCAACGGGGCCACCGACTTTGCCGCCGGCCTGCGTCTCGCGATCACCGAGCTCGCGGGCCTGAGTGGCGCGCGCAGCCCCGCGCGGCGCGACGCGAAGAAGATCGTGCTGTTCCTGACCGACGGTCTTCCGACCTTCCCCGCCGGCCGCGGATCCGACCCGGATCCCGGCGACGTCGACGCGGCCCTCGCCGCCGCGCGCCTGGCGCGCCGCGCCGGCATCACCGTGAACACCTACGCGCTGGGACCCTCGGCCCTCACCAACCCGATCGCCGTTACCGAGATTGCCCGGATCACCGCCGGGACCTTCCTTCCGGTGCAGAACCCGGGCGACATCGTCTCCTTCCTCCAGGCGACGTCCTTCGCGAACGTGGACGACGTGGTGCTGACGAACCTCACCACGAAGGAGATGTCCTACGACGTCAGTCTGCTGCCCGATGGGAGCTTCTCGGGCTTCGTCCCGGTGCGCGAGGGGAGCAACCAGGTCCGGATCACTGCGCTGGCCACCGACGGCACGAGTGCCAGCGTCGACATCGAGCTCTCCTTCGAGCCCTCGGGTCGAGGGGAGCGGGAACTCGCGCTGGAGCTGGAGCGCATCCAGGAGCGCAACAAGGACCTGATGCTCCTGATCGAGCGCGACCACATCCAGCGCTTTCGCGAGAATCAGCGCAAGCAGCTCGAGATCGAGCCCGAGACCGCCGGC
Source organism: uncultured Spirochaetales bacterium (assembly GCA_964653555.1). GTDB lineage: Bacteria > Myxococcota_A > UBA9160 > UBA9160 > SMWR01 > JAHEJV01. The sequence continues at coordinate 8,015 of CAZZFT010000026.1, forward strand.
AAGGGAGCCGACTAGAGCGGGACGAGGTCGGGGTCGGTGATCTCGCGGCGCACCAGCTTCCCGTTCTCGTAGATCGACGTCACGTCGATCTGTCCGTCGCCGTCCTTGTCTTCCTCACGCCGCGCCAGTACCGGCTCGTCGCGCGACGTGTCGTAGGTCTCGAACACGTCGGGACGACCGTCGCCGTTCGCGTCGCGCTCGATCCGCGACACCCGCTCCTCGCCGCTGCTCGACTCGTACTGAGTCCACTGGTCCATGCGTCCGTCGTGGTCGCGATCCTCCTCGAGAGTCACCCGCTGGCGGTCCTGGTAGCGGATCTCGAGATCGATCTTCCCGTCGTCGTCGGCGTCGTGGCGCTCCAGCACGAGGTCCGTTCCCGCGTAGGTGTAGAACGCGTCTCGGTTTCCGTCGCGGTTGCGGTCGAGCTCGCGCGAGGTCATCAAGCCGGAGGCGTAGCTCTCCCACACGTCGGGCTCGCCGTCGCCGTTCTCGTCGAGGGTGCGCCGCACCAGGACACCGCCCTCGTAGTCCTGCCAGGCGTCGATGCGTCCGTCGTAGTCGCGGTCGAGCTCGCTGCGCAGATGGACCCCGGTGTCGGCGTCGAAGTAGCGGATCTGCTCGGCGCGGCCGTCCTCGTCCGCGTCGAGGCTGCGCACGATCACGTCGAGCTCGCGGGGGTTACCCCAGGTGCCCTTGGGGATCGTCTTCTCCTCCCGCTCGAAGATCGCGAGCGGAAGATCCCGCTCCTCGGGCGCGGCCGGGGCGGCGCGCGTGTCCGCCCGCTGTGCGAGGTCGACGTCACCGCCCGCCGCGACGTCGGGGCCCGCCGCCGACTCGCTGGCCTCCTGCTCGGCGTTGATCTGCTCCAGCAGCGCCTCCTGCCGCTCGAGCTCGGCCTGGATCTGTCCCTCGAGGTCGTCCCCGCGCTCCAGCTCCTTGTCCAGCTCCTCCTCCAGCTCCTCCTCGCGGGTCTGCTCCTCGTCGCGCGAGCCCGCGCGTGCGGGGCCGCTCCCGCCGCCCGAGAGCGGCACGTGGCCGGTGATCGCCGCGTACACGAGCAGGGTTCCCGCGCCCACCGCAGCGCCGATCGGGCCGGCCTGGGCGCCGATCACGGCTCCGAGCACCATGCCCTCGACTGCGCTCTGAGCCCGCTGGCCGACGTCGATTCCGGGCGGCCCGCTGCGGCTGCCGTCGGACGGGTCGGGGGCGCTCGCCTGCACCGGCGGGTCAGCTCCTGGGGCGGGTGAGCTGGCGGGGTCCGGCCCCTTCGCCGTCGCACAGCCGGTGAGTGCCGGCAGCGCGGTCAGGCAGGCGACCAGGAAGATCGCAATCACTTTGTTGGTCATGGAACCCACACCCCCAGGACGGCGGTGGCAGGCCGGTCGTCGACGGGAGACCCTTCTACCACAGAATCCAATATGTGTTCAATTCCCTACGTTCAGCCTGACGCATCGCGACATTCCGGGAAGAGCCGGAGGCGCGGACCGCGCGACCCGCATCGTGCACGCACGATGAAGGCCCAATATACCGACTCGAAAGGGGAAGCAGCCCCGCGGCGGGGGCGGTGGCGGCGCCCGATCGCGCGTCTCGTGTCGCACCCGTGCCGGGGATGCGCTAACGCAACGCATCGGGGAAGCTTCAATGGGAACCCGATTCCCCTGCCGCCGCTAGCGAGAACGAGCGACAGGTCCGAAGGAGCAGCTGCCGGGGAGGAGTCCATCCCGTGGGTCTGACTCTGATTCGCAAGAGCGACGGTCCGGTCTCGAACCCGACCGTGGCCCTCGTCCTCGCCGGCGGCGCCGTGACGGGTGGCGCCTTCAAGGTGGGCGGACTGAAGGCGCTCAACGACTTCATGGTCGATCGCAAGATCACCGACATGGACCTGTACGTGGGGCTGTCGGCGGGCGCGATCCTCGGCTCGTCGCTCGCGGCGGGCGTCACACCCGACGAAATGATCAAGGTGCTCGACGGCACCAGCACCCGACTCGATCAGCTGAAGCCCTTCGATCTCTACAGTCCGAACTACTCCGAGTTCTTCAGTCGGCCCGCGAAGTTCGGCTACGACCTCGCCTCCTATCTCCCGAGCATCGCCATCGACTTCGCGCGAGGCGTGCCGGGCCTGCCGACGGCGGTGGGTGGGCCGCTTCGCGAGTTTCTGCGCCGGCCCAACTACACGCGCTTCGAGGCGCTCGCCATGCGGCTGATCGATCACATCTCGCCGAAGCGCGAGCTCCCCTCGCTCACGAACCACATCCCCGGTGGCTTCTTCGACAACGAGAGCCTGGAGCGCTGGCTGCGCAGCAGCCTGGAGCGGATCAAGATCCCGAACGACTTCCGCGCCTTCGTGCGAAAGACCGGCAAGCGGCTCTACGTCACCGCCTGCGATCTCGACACGGCCGAGCGCGTGATCTTCGGCGCCGACGAGAACTGCGAGCTCACGATCTCGCAAGCGGTGCAGGCTTCGAGCGCGCTGCCGATCTTCTACAAACCCGCGCGGATCAACGGGGTCGACTACGTCGACGGCGGCGTTCGTCACACCGCCAACATCGACGTGGCGATCGAGAAGGGCGCCGATCTGATCATCTGTTACAACCCCTTCCGGCCCTTCCTCAATCGCATCGATGCAGAGGACAGCGAGGCCTCCTATTTCGCCGAAGGTCGCTACCTCGCCGATCGCGGGCTCAAGGCGATCATCAACCAGGTCTTCCGAACCTTGCTGCATTCGCGACTCAAGCTGGGCATCCAGCGCTATCTCGCCGACGACCGGTTCCAGGGGGACATCGTGCTGATCGAGCCGCGCGAGAACGACGCCGACTATTTCGCCACCAATCCGATCGCCTTCTGGAAGCGCGCCCGCGCGGTGCAGCACGGATTCGAATCGGTGCGCAGCACGATCGAACAGAACTTCGAGCAGCTCGAGACCGTGTTCGCCCGCTACGGGATCGCGCTCGATCGGGAGGCCGCGCGGCGCCGCGCCGCCCGGGCGCGCGTCGCCCAGGGCTGGGACGAGGTGCCCCTGAGCGATCCGGAGGGGCCCGACGACGCGTCGGCTTCCGGCCTGAGGCTCGTCGGGTCCTGAACCACCTCTGCGCGCGGCTGGCGAAACCTACACGATTCCGCTAAGTTCCTGCCCTCGCTCGGACCGGAACCCCGTCTCGCAGCCCCCGGTAGCTCCGGCGTGCGGCTGAGTCTCCTCCAGCAGACGTCCCACTCGTTGGATGTGCACCCTCATCGCCCTCCATCGATGCATCCCGGACGCCCCGCTGGTGGTGGCAGCCAACCGGGACGAATTCCTCGAGCGACCGACGGAGGGTCCGGCGCTGTTCGAAGTCCCGATTCGAGACACCGCCGGCGCCCCGGACCCGCTCCACGACCCGAGGGTGGTCGCGCCGCGCGATCTGCGGGCCGGCGGAACCTGGCTGGGCATCAACGCGAACGGACTCTTCGCCGCCGTGACCAATCGCCGCTGCGAGCACCCCGATCCCAGCCGCCGCTCGCGCGGCTGGCTCGTCTTCGAGGCGCTCTCGCAACCCTCGGCCGACCGCGTCGCGGATCGCTTCGAAGCCCTGCCGAAGGGGTCCTACAACCCCTTCAACTTCTTCGTCACGGACGCGAGGAGCGCTCATCTGGTCACCTACGACGAACGTCCGGAACGGATCGACCTCGAGGCCGGAGCCCACGTGGTGGGCAACGTCCACCCCGGCGAGTCCTCTCCGAAGCTCGACCGGCTGCGCGCCGACGTGGCGGATCTCGCCGCCGGCGGTGAGGTCACTCTCGACGCCTTGGGAGAGGTGTGCCGCTTCCACGTCCCCGGCTCCCCGATCGAATCCACCTGCGTGCACGCCGGTGCGTACGGAACCCGCAGCTCGACGCTGCTGCGCACCGGGAAGGCCCCGGAGCTCCGGTACGCCGAGGGTCCGCCCTGCCGTGCCCCCTATCGCGATTTGACCCCGCTCCTCCACGATTTGGGACTCGTCCCGGTGCTGGAGGGGGTACAAACATGAGGAAGAACCGTTGAGACGAATCGGCAGCAACATCCGAAAGCAAAATTCCGATGCGAAGGCGAATCGCGTCGTTCGCAACATCATCAAGTACACGGACGACGAAAAGCCGCGCAACGACTACCCCAAGAAGATCGTGTCACCGGTGAACGCCTCTGCGTGTTGTCGCGACGAGAACCGCGAGATGGTGGGCTCCGCGCGTGAGATCGACGGCTTCAAATTCTGCTACAAGATCTGTACCCAGTGCGGTCACGCCGTGAAGTTCTTCTTCCCCGCCGCCGGCTCCACGAGTACGGCGGTGAAGGAGTACCGCCAGTGGAAGCGGTACATGGTGCAGTGACGGCCTAGCAGCCTTCTCGTGTTCTACAGGAACGGGGCGGCTTCGGCCGCCCCGTCCTCGTTTCGGGGCCGTATCTCACCGATGACCCCCGCGGAGTCGCGATGTACGAAGAGCGCGCCGAGCGCGAGCTCGCCACCGCCGCCCGCTATCTCGAGGGGCTGATCGACTTCGAGAAGCAGCGCGCTCCCGGGCGCGTCCGCTTCTCCCTGGCGCCGATTCACGCCCTGCTGGCGCGACTCGGCTCGCCCGAGCGCGACCTCTCGGTGCTCCACATCGCGGGATCGAAGGGGAAGGGATCGACGGCGCTGTTCTCCGAGTCGCTGCTGCAGGCCACCGGGGCGCGCACCGGCACCTTCACCTCGCCTCACCTCGAGCGCTGGACCGAGCGCTTTCGCATCGACGGCAGCGAGGTGGATCCGGGTCGCCTTGGCGCCGCGGTGGAGACCCTGCGGCCCCACGTCGACGCGCTGCGCGCTGCGGGAGGAGACACCGTCCCGTCGTTCTTCGACGCCACCACCGCCGCCGCGCTGCTCTTGTTTCGAGAGGCACGCGTGGATCACGCCATCCTCGAGGTGGGCCTCGGCGGCCGTCTCGACTCGACCAACGCCGTCACGCCCGCCGTCTGCTGCATCACCAGCATCGAGCTCGAACACCGGGAGATCCTGGGAGACAGCCTCGCCGAGATCGCCGCCGAGAAGGCGGGCATCCTGAAGCCCGGCGTGCCCGCGGTGTGCGGCGAGCTCGCTCCCGAGGCCGCGGCGGTGATCGAGCGACGCGCGGCCGAGCTCGGCTGCCCGATGGCCCGGATCGGACGCGAGATCGCGGTGGATCTGGAGGGCGATCCGCTCGGCGGCGCGGTCCTCTCGCTGCGCGACGGCGATCTCGAGCTCCGGGCGCCGCTCCCGGTTCCCGGCGCGCATCAGGCGGCCAACGCCGCGCTCGCGGTGGCGGCGGTCCGGCGCCTGCTCGGCGCGCCTCGCGCCGCGGAAGCTCGGGGCTCTCTCGCGGCGGGGCTGGCCTCGGCGCGGCTCCCGGGCCGGATCGAGATCCTGGGGCGCGCGCCCTGGGTGATCGTGGACTCGGCCCACACGGCAGCGTCGGCGCGGGCTCTGGCAGCGGTTCTGCGGCGGATCGCGCGGCCCGTCGACCTGGTGCTCTCCATCTCCGCAGGCAAGGACACGGGCGCCATCCTGTCCGAGCTGCTTCCCCTCGCGCGCGTCGTCACCCTCACCCGCGCCGAGCCCGTGCGCTCGCTCGATCCGAACGAGATCGCCGCCGTCGCGCGCGCAGCCCGTCCCGAGCTCTCCCTTCGTGTCGTCCCCAATCCCCACCTCGCTCTGCGCGCTGCCCACGAGTCCCTCGCGTCCGACGGCGTGCTCTGCGCCACCGGATCGGTCTACCTGGCCGGGATCGCTCGCAGCGTGCTGTCCGCCGCGGCGTCCGGGCGCGTCGTCGTCACGCGGCGGACCCCGGCCCCGTGAACGCGGAGAACCTCTCGCGCGAGGAGGCCTTCCAACGCGAGGTCCAGGCGAACCTGCGCCGCAACTACGCCGCCCACCTGGCCCACGGCCTGCTCGGCCAGACCGGGATGCGTCTGGTCAACGCGCCGACCTTCGTTCCCCCTTACGTGTTCTCGCTCGCAGGGAGCGAATGGGCCGTGGGGTTGGCCCGAGCGCTCCAGTACCTGGGCATGTTCGCGTCGCCGATCGTCGGCGCGACCTTGATCGAACACCGCCGACGCGTGCTCCCGGTGGGCTTCTTCGCGGGCGGCATGATGCGGGTGATGATCCTGGGGATGGCGCTCGGCGGCCTGCTGCTGCCGGATCCCGGGCCCCTGATCGCGGTATGGGTATTCCTGGGCCTGTTCGGCGTCTTCCTCGGCATCCAGGGGGTGGTGTTCAACTTCCTGGTATCGAAGGTGATTCCCGTCGCCAGCCGGGGTCGCCTGATGGGTCTGCGCAACGCGCTGTCGGGCGTGACCGCCACGGCCGTGGCGCTCTTCGCCGGCGACGTCCTGATCGAAGGCGACGTCCTCGGCAACGGCTACGCCGCGACCTTCCTGCTCGCCTTCGCGCTCACCACCGTGGGGCTCTTGATGCTCCTGTTCGTGCGCGAGCCGGAGACGCCGCGCGTTCGCGAACCCGCCGGCGTCCGCGAACGGCTGGGCGACCTTCCCTCGCTCCTGCGCTCGGACCGCTCCTTCACGCGTTATTTCTGCGCGCGGGCGCTCGCGGTGATGGGTCGTATGGCGGTTCCGCTCTACGCGATCTACGCCGCCGGTCGCATGCCGCTGGGCGGAGCCGAGTACGGCCAGCTGACGGGAGCCTTCGTCTTCGCCCAGAGCGTCGGCAACCTGGGCTGGGGCGCTGCCGCCGACCGCCGCGGGTTCCGCTCGGTCTTCCTCGCCTCACTCGCCCTGTGGATGGCCGCCGCGATCGCACTCGTGCACACGGCGACCTACCCGATGCTGCTGTGCGTCTTCTCGGGCCTCGGTCTCGGCCTCGGCGGCTTCCAGATGTCGGCCCAGAACCTGGTCCTGGAGTTCGGGACGCGGGAGCAGCTGCCCCTGCGGATCGCGGTGGCCAACTCCGCCTCGGAGCTGGTGGCGGCCTTGGGGGCCCTCGCCGGCGGAGCGCTGGCGATGGCGATCGGACAGGCGCCGGTGATCTGGATCGCCGTCGCATGCCAGGCAGTCGCCTTCGTGCTGGTCGCCGTCGGCGTCGAAGACCCGCGCCGGCGTTAGGCCGAGGCTTCCAGCGAGGCGCGACGGCTGGCGGGCTGGATTCGGCGGCCCGGTCCCGGAAAAGAGTCGGCCCGGGCCGGCACCTCGCAGGACTGCGAGGGGAGGGGCTGCCGGCCCGGGCACAGCGGACTCTTGTGAGCCTTCCCTAGAGCAAGGCGCATGCCAGGGCGGAGCAATCCGGCGAGTGTCGCCGTAACCCCCGGGTCGGATGCCGGATTCCCGACCTCCTTGCGCAATGGGGGACCGGCAGCGCGCCCGCAGGCGACCCGCGCCGAGTGACACAATTCGCGTCACCTACGCGCTGCAATGCGGACCTGTGTTGTTAGGAGCTCTGCCCGAGTTCCTTGCAGCGCCGCACGAGCGCAGCGAGATGCGCCGGCGTGGTTCCGCAACAGCCGCCCAGCAGGCGGGCGCCGCTCGCCGCCCACTGGGCGGTGCGATCCGCGAAGGCTCCCGGTGTGAGCTCCTCGCTGCGTCGGAATCCGAGCTCGTCCTCGGGCTCGCCGAGATTGGGATAGACGCCGAAGGGCAGGGGCTGCGCCCCCAGTACGTCCAGGCAGGGAGCGACGTTCGACGGCGGCAGGCAGTTCACCAGCACCGCGCACGCACCTTCGTCCGCGGCGGTCCGAGCCGCTTCGGCGAGCGCCTCGCCCGAGAGCAGGCTCGCGCCCCGCCAGCACACGAAGGACGCGAGCGCGGGCAGGCCGGCCTCGCGCGCCGCCCGCAGTGCGGCGCGTCCCTCGCGCACCGTGTTGATCGTCTCGACGAGGATCGCGTCCACGCCAGCCTCGGCGAGATGGTCGACGTGCTCGGCGTGCTCGCGCGCGAGCACTGCGTCGTCCGGAACCCGCTCGGGGTGATAGCAGTCCTCGAGAGGCGGGCAGGATCCGAACACCCAGGCGCGCTCGCCCGCCGCGCTGCGCGCGAGCTCGACGGCGCGGCGGGTCAGCTCTCCCGCCCGCTCGGCCATTCCCGCGCGCGCCAGCGTGCGACGCTGGGTGCGGAACGTGTTTGCAGTGATCACGTCGACGCCGGCCGCCGCGTAGTCGGCGTGGATGCGACGCACGAGCTCGGGATGGCTGTCGAGCGCGCCCGCCGACCAAAGGGGAAGCCGGGTGGCGACGCCGCGCCGTTCCAGCTCGGTGCCCGTCGCACCGTCCAGGATCAGGGGCGTGCCGCGGAAGAGGCGTTCCTCGAGCGCGCGGCGAGTCTCCCGCATCCGTCTATAATCGCCCGACCCATGCCCCGCGCGCCCGTGCCGCTCGCCGTGTTCTGCGATTTCGACGGGACCTTCTCGGTGCAGGACGTCGGCACGACGCTGGCCCAGCGCTACGCCGCCGACCGCCGGCCGACCCAGTGGGCCCGCTACGAGCGCGGGGAGATCACGCCCTGGGGGTACAACATGGAGATCCTCGACGGGCTACCCGTGGACGCCGAGGTGCTCGAGGCGTTCCTCCACACCGTCGAGCTCGACCCGGGGGCGCGCGAGCTGCTGGCGTGGTGCGAGGTACGCGGGGTGTCCTTCCGCATCCTCTCCGACGGCTTCGACTGGAACCTGGATCGCCTCCAGCAGATCCACGGGGTGCGCTTCGCCTACAGCGCGAATCACCTCCGTATCGTGAGCGGGCGCTGGCAGATCCGCCCCGGCGGCCCCGACCCCACTTGCGGCTGTGGCACGGGAACCTGCAAGGGCGCCGTGCTCCGCGCGTGGCGCGCGCGGGAGCCGGGCACCCACCTGGTCCACATCGGCAACGGCCGGGTCTCGGACACCTGCGGTGCGCTGGCCGCCGACACCGCCTTCGCGAAGGACTCGCTGGCGGAGACCCTCGAGAAGCGAGGCGTACCCTTCATTCCGTTCACGACGCTGCTCGACGTGATTCCGTGGCTGTCCCGGATCCGGGAGGAGCCCGTCGGCAGGCCGGCGAGCGGCGGAGCGCCTCGCACCGGCTGACGGGGCGCGTCGGTTTCTCCACGCTCTTCGAACGCTCGCGGTAGCGGGGCCGACGGCGAACCGGTTACCGTCCGCCCGTGCCGCTGCCCCGACACGTGCTGGTGGTGGGAGCTGGCCTCGCCGGCCTCGCCGCGGCCTGGCGACTGTCCCGCGCCGGCTGTCGCGTCACTGTACTGGAGGAGGCGGCGCGGGCCGGCGGTCGCGTGGCCGGTGACCGCGTCGATGGCTTTCCTCTCGAGCCGGTACCGGCGCTCGTGGCGCCGGGCGACGCAGCGCTCGTCGCGTGGATCGACGAGCTGGGTCTGCGCCACGAGCTGTTGCCGGCGAAGCCCGTCGTCACCGCCTTCCCCGGCCGCGAGGGGCTCGTCGACGTCGAGCTGCGCACGCTGCGCGACGTCGCGCGGATTCCGGGCATCCGACGCCTGCACGCCTGGCGCCTGGTGCGGCTCCCGCGCCTGCTCCTCCGCTACGGGCCGGCCCTGGCGCTGGGGGCCGCCGCCGACGCCGAGTCCATCGACGATCGGAGCCTCGCCGACTTCGCCCGCCTCTACTTCGGCCAGAGCGTCCTCGACCGGTGGATGGCGCCGCTGGTGCGCGCGAGCTCACTCGGCGACCCCGAGCAGACGAGCCGGGTGCAGTTCCTTCAGCAGCACTGGACCTTCGGGATGACCCGGCCGGGCCTGTTGCGGGGGATGCTCGGCGAGCTGGTCGAGCGCGCAGCGTCCGCCGTCCAGGTGGTGACCCACTGTCGTATCGACCGCATCGAGCCCGGCTCCGACGGCGGCTTTCGCGCGTTGGCGGAGGACGGTCGCAGCTTCGCCGGAGAGGCGCTGGTGATGGCCACGCCGGCTCCCGCGTGCGCGCGGCTCGCGGCTCCCGTCCTCACGACGCCCGAGAGGACCTTCCTAGAAGGCGTACGCTATGCGCCTTCCCTCGCCGTCGCGGCGGCGTTGTGTCGGCCCCTGGTGCCCCGGGCCCGGCTCGCACTGCTGGCGGCGGGACCCCTCGCCCCGCTCGGATCGGCGCTCGTCGAGCCCGGGTTTCGCGGCGGGCGCATTCCCGCTGGCCGCGGATTGGCACTGCTGCGCGCGACGGGCGACTTCGCGGCGGCGCATTCGGGGGCTCCCAGCGAGACGCTCGAGAAGGACCTGATCACGGAGCTCGACGGCCACTGGCCCGGCTTCGCGAGCAGCGTGGAGTTCACGCGCGTGTTCCGCAGTCGTTTCGGAGCGCCGCGCTTCGACGTAGGTGCCTATCGCCGCCTGGCCCGCTTCCGCCGCGTCCAGACCGATCGGCTCGCGACGGGCCGGCGCCTCGCCTTCGCCGGCGACTACCTCGTCCATCCGTCGCCCGAAGGGGCGGTCCGTTCGGGCGAGCAGGCGGCCGCCGCGCTGCTCGGCCCGGGTTAGTCGGCTTCCGAGTCCGACGTGCCGCGGGAGGCGCGCTGCGAGAGCAGGGCATTGTAGGCGGTGGCGTAGCGGCGGCTGCGTTCGACCAACGCCTCGTGCTCGTCGGAGATCGGCTGATCCGACGTACCCGGAATCAGGCGCACGCGGCCCTCGTGGACCGCGCGCTCCGGGTCCTCGATGCCGGGCACGAGGACGACGGCGCCGTTCAGGCCGAGGAAGCGCGGGTCCGAGTCGGCGAGCGCGCGGGCGAGCCGCGCCCCAGGGCTCTCGGCGAGGAACTCCCGCAGATCGGCGACGTCGCGCTCGGTGATCTGCACCGGCGCGCCCGCCGGCGAGAGGCTCAGCGCGAGGCCGTCCTCGTCCGGCGCGCCCGCGTCCGCCGGCTGAGAGGCCTCGGGCGCGGGAGGCTCGGGGGCCGGCAGCCATTGCAGGAAGCGCGCGCCCACGGCGATGACGACCGCGAGCAGCGCGGTCGCCGCGCCTGCGCTGATCACGAGTCGGAGCCATGCCGGCACGCTTCGCCCCACCTCACTCCGGGAGATAGGTCTGGAACATCTGTCCGAGCTCGTCGTCGGCGCGCGGCGGCACCCGGTAGTAGGTCCGGATCACGACCGAGCCGTCGGGCTCGAAGCGATAGGTCTCGATGCTCAGGCCGACGAAGGGTCTCCCATCGGTGTCGATCTGGTTCTCGAGCAGCCACGCCACCTCGTTGCCGCAGATGAACAGTGTCCCCTCGACGATCCGGAATCGGACCCGCGACTGGAAGAGGTCCCAGGAAGCGAGCGCGCACTGCTCGAAGCCGCGCTTCTCCGGGGTGCCCACCGGGTCGAGCATGCGGAAGTCGCCCGGCGCGACGCTGCGCCAGTTACGCGCCCAGCCCTCGCGATCGCCGGCGTTCCAGAGCGCCACGTAGTCTTCGGCCCATTTCTGGAGCTGTTGGCGGCTCGGTGTTCCCATGGCGGCTCTCCCGACGGTGTCGCCGACCCGCGCCGGCGACCTGGATCCTAGACCAGCCGGCGGATCCGTCCGATCAATCGCTGCCGATCAGGACCCACAGGCCCACGGCGACGAAGCCCAGGCCCGCCGCCCAGCGCATCAACCGGGGATCGACGTGCTCCGCCACGAGAGAGCCGGCGAGCACGCCGAGGGCCGACGTCAGCACCAGGGCGGCGGCCGAGGCCGCAAACACGGTGAGTCGCGGATGGTCGGCGTCCGAGGCGTAGAGGATCGTGGCGAGCTGCGTCTTGTCTCCGAGCTCCGCGACGAAGACGGTGGCGAAGACGGTGGCGAAGAGCTGGAGATTCATGAAGGGCTCCCGTGGATCCCGCCCCCGCGTCGGCGGCGGAACGCGATCCTACAGCGCCCCGCACGTCCCGCGGAAGCTCGTCCTTCGCGGCCCGACGCGACTCTTGCGCGGCGCGTCGGGTATCGTCCCGGGCGCCGATGTCGATGGAGGACGGGATGTCCCAGATCGGGCGCTTCGCCGCCTATGCCTACGCGTTCGAGAAGGCCTTCGAGAAGGACGACTGGTCCCTGCTCGAGGGCTACTTCACCGAGGACGCGGTCTACGAGGTGACCCAGGACTCTCCGATGGGGGGTCGCTTCGAGGGTCGGGCCGCGATCCTCGCCTACTTCGCGAAGGTCGTGAACTCCTTCGACCGCCGCTTCGCGAGCCGGGAGATCTCGTTGCTCGAGGGCCCGAAGGCGGAGGGCGACTCCGTCTGGATCCGCGGCCGCGCCGTCTATCGAGCCGATGAGGTCCCCGAGCTGGTCATCGATCTCGAAGAGACGGTGCACTTCGCGGGCGACCTCATCGAGCGGATGGAGGACCGCTACGAGCCCGCGATCGTCGAATCCCTCTCGGAGTACCTGGCGGAGCACGGCGAGAAGCTGGGCATCGCGATCTGAGGACTTCGCGGGCGACGACGCCCGTCACAGGCCCGGCAGCCGCACCACGGCCTGTCCCCGCGAGTTGACCACGCAGCCGTCGAGAATCTGGGCGCGGATCTGCTCCGAGTCCTCCCCGGAGCGGTAGACGTAGTCCACGGCGCGCTCGAGGAGCTGCGCGGAGAAGTGCTTCTTGCGGAACATGTCCCGCACCCACTCCTGCTGAGTCTCCTTCGAGTCGCCCCGCTTCTTGTATTCGGAGATCACGTAGAAGACGTTCGCGAGGCCGTCGCACACGGTCTTCGACTCCTCCGCCCGCACTCCCGGGGGCGGGATCGACCCGACCAGGAGCGCTGCGAGGGCGAGGCCTCCGACGCCGGCAGCGCGCGATAGCATCGGCCGGACGCTACCACGGATTCCGAGCGACCCGTCGAAGGTGCTGGGTCCGGAGGACTAGCGGAGCAGCGCGATCGTGGCGCCGTCGCCGCCTTCGTCGGCCTCCGCGGGCTGGACCTCGCGGGCATAGGGAGACTTCGCGAGCTGCTCGCGGACCGCCTTGCGCAGGGCACCGGTGCCGAGACCGTGCACGACGACCAGGCGGTCTCGGCCCGCGTGGGCGGCGCGGTCGAGCGCCTCCTCCAGCGTGTCGAGGGCTTCGTCCACGCGCTGCCCGCGCAGGTCGCAGCGCTCGGCCCCGCCGATCCCCGGCTCCGCAGCGGCACGCGGCGGAGCGGGTCGCGGGGCGGCGGGCGGGTCCGGGGAGCCGGCGACGCGACCGACCTTCTCGGCGGGAACCACCAGGCGCGCCGCGCCGACGCCGACGGCCACGCGCCCGCGCTTGTCGGGGAGCGCCTGGAGGACGCCCGTGGCGCCGCCCTCGAGCCGCACGGCGTCCCCCGGTCGCGCCCGCTGCCAGTCCACCGGCTCCAGCCCCGCGTCGCTGGGCTCGGCCGCCAACCCCGCCTCCTCCTCCGCCGCGCGCTGTCGCTCGGCGAGGGCCACCAGCCGCTCACGCGCGCGCGCGGCGTCCCGGGCGCTCGTGCCTCCGCCGCGCTGGAGGTCGCGGATCACGGCGGCGATCTGGGCGTGGGCGTCCTTGAACTGCTGGTCGAGATCCTCGCGCATCGCGCGGTAGAGCTGGTCCTTGCGCTCCTGGAGCGCCTCCAGCTTGCGGCCGTACTCGCCTCGCACGGCCTCGCTCTCGGCGCGCAGGCGAGCGGCCTCGCGCTGCTCGCCCTCGAGAGCGACGCGGCTCGTCGCGAGCTCGTGGAGCATGCGGTCGAGCTTGCGGTCTTCGCGGTCGAGGAAGCGGTTGGCGCGCTCGATCACGGCACTCGGCAGACCCATGCGCGCTGCGACGGCGGTGGCGGAGGAGCTGCCCGGAAGCCCCGTGCGCAGGCGATAGGTCGGCGCGAGCGTCTGCGGGTCGAAGTCGACGCTCGCGTTGGCAAAGCGCGGATCGACGTCCGCCATCTCCTTGAGCAGGCCGTAGTGGGTGGTGGCGATCACGCGTGCCCCCGCGTCGGCGAGGGTCTCCAGGATCGCCTGGGCGAGCGCGGCGCCCTCCCCCGGGTCGGTGCCGACTCCGATCTCGTCGAGCACCACGAGCGTCCGCGCCGAGGCCTGCTCCAGGATCCGGGCCAGATTGGTCATGTGCGCCGAGAAGGTGGAGAGGTTGTGGCCGATCGATTGTTCATCGCCGATGTCCGCGAGCACCGCGTCGAAGAGGTCGACGCGTGCGCCGGGAGCCGCCGGCACCTGGAGCCCCGCGCGCACGAACAGCACCGCCAGCGCCGCGGCCTTCATCGCCACCGTCTTGCCGCCCGCGTTGGGGCCGGAGATCACGAGCACCTGGAGCCCGTCTCCCAGCCTCAGGTCGTTGGGCACCGCCTCGCGTGGATCGAGGCAGGGGTGGCGCAGCTGGGGCAGGCGCAGCACACCTGCATCACCGACCTCGGGCTCCACCGCGTCCAGCTCCAGGCCGAGCTCCGCGCGCGCGAACGCGAGATCGAGGTGCGCGAGCGTCTCGACGCCGCCCTCGATCTCCGGCGCAGCGGCGGCCGCGCGCTGCGAGAGCTCGCGCAGCACCCGGGCCACCTCCCGCTCCGCCTCCAGCTCCGCCTGCTTGTGGCGGTTGTTCAGCTCGATCAGCGCCTCGGGCTCGATGAACAGCGTCGTGCCCGAGCCCGAGGCGTCGTGGACGATCCCGCGCACCGCGCCGCGAGCGTCCGCGCGGACGGGCAGCACGTAGCGGTCGCCGCGCACCGTGAAGTAGTCGTCGGAGAGGGCGGCGCGCACATCGGCGTCGCGCAGGATGCGCGCGAGGCGATCCTGAAGACGCGCGGCCAGCTCGTGGGCTTCGCGTCGGGCGGCGGCCAGCGCCGGCGAGGCGTCGTCGCGCACGGCGCCGGAGGAGTCGAGACAGTGCGCGATCTCGTCCTCGAATGCCGCGTGCTCCGGGAGCAGAGCCGCGAGGTCGGCCAGGTCGGGCGCCGGCTCCGCGCGCTGCCGCAGGAAGCGCCGTGTGTGGCGCAGGGCCGCCAGCACGGATCCGAGGGCGAGGAGCTCCTCGCCGGCCAGAGAGCCTCCGCGCCGGGCCCGGCCGAGCGCGTCCGAGAGATCGCTGAGGCCGCCCAGGGACGGGGCGTCTCCGGTCTCCAGGACCGCCCGCGCCTGGGAGGTGAGGGCGAGACGCGCGCGGGTCTCTTCGGCCGTGGCGGCGAAGGCGGAGAACTCTCCGGCGCCGCCCCCGGCCAGCCACTCGCGCGCGCGGGGGGTCCGCGCACGTGCCGCCAAGCGCTCTAGAATCGAAGGCCAGTCGAGGCGTTCGAGGGTCTTCTGCGTCACGGAGAAGGGCACGCGGGGGTCCTCGCGCCGGGCGACCGGAGCGCCGTCGGGGGCGGCGGGAGATCGTAGGGCTTGCCTCCAACTTACACTTCGCCGAAAGGCAGAGTCGATGTCTCGCGAGGAATCACCCACCGAAGCCGTACTGGAGGCGACGCGCGACATCGATCGCTGGAGCGCGGAGCGGATCGTCCAGGCGATCCACGGTGAGGACGGCCGCGCCTGGGAGGCGGTGGGCGCGGTCTTGCCCAGGGTGGCCGAGGCGGCCGAGGTGCTGGCCATCGCCCTCGCCGGCGGCGGCCGCTGGTTCAACGTCGGAGCGGGCACGAGCGGTCGGATCGGCGCGCTCGACGCCGCCGAGATCCCGCCGACCTTCGGGCTGCCCGCTCATCGCGTCCAGGCCGTGGTGGCCGGCGGCGACGCGGCGCTGGTACGGGCGATCGAGGGGGCGGAGGACAACCCCGAGCGTGCCGTGTTCGCGCTGCGCGAGCGGGGATTGTGCGCGGGAGACGTCGTCGTCGCGATCTCCGCGAGCGGGCGCACGCCCTTCACCCTCGGCGGCCTCGACGCCGCCCACGAGGTGGGAGCCCGCACGGTCGGCATCACCTGCAACCCGGGCTCCCTCCTGGCGGAGGGCGCGGAGATCGCGATCGTCCCGGTCGTGGGTCCCGAGGTGATCGCCGGCTCCACGCGCATGAAGGGCGGCCTGGCCCAGAAGATGGTGCTCAACATGCTCTCCACGACCGTGATGATCCGGCTCGGCTACGTGGAGGGGAACCTGATGAGCCATCTCTCGACTGCGTCGGAGAAGCTGCGCGGCCGCGGGCTGCGCATCGTGATGGCGGTCAGCGGTCTCGACCGCGAGGCCGCCGAGAAGCTCCTCGCCGAGTGCGAGGGCAGTGTCTACGAGGCGACGCGTCGCATCGAGAGGGAGAGGACGAGGGCGAATCACCGCGAGCGTTGAAGTCGTCATTGTGGCGCAATGTCTCTTGCTTGCCGACGCTGGGCACGCGTAGACTCCCCGCAATCCGAGGGAGGGTTCGCGGTGAAGACGTTTCTCGCTCTCGCCATCTCAGTGCCGCTGGCGCTGACCTTCGCCGGCTGCATCGCGGCGCCGGTCGTGCCGCCGACCGGTCTGGTCTACACCGACATCCAGGCGCCCCTCACGTTCCGCGCCGAGCCCTCCACGAAGCGGGGCACCGCGAGCACGTCCTCGATCCTGGGCCTGTTCGCCTGGGGCGACGGTGGCGTCAACGCGGCGGCTCACAACGGTGCGATCCACGACGTCAAGCAGGTCGAGTACGAGTTCCTGAACGTCATCGGGGTCTACCAGCGCTACACCACCGTCGTCTACGGAGACTGAGACGTGGCTCGCATCGCCGCGCTGGCTCTGCTGCTAGCCGTGGCCGGCACCGGCTGCACGGGCAGCCTCTGGTCCAGCGCCCGCCGGCCGGACATGCCGTACCGGGTGCTGTCGAAGACCACGACGGCCGTGATCCCGCCGCCCGGACTGGTGTACCAGGACGTGCACGCGCCCTTGTATCCCATGTTCGGTGCCTCCCTGCCCACGCGGATCGGCTCGAAAAAGGGGACGTCGACGTCCAACCTGATCGGTCTGCCCCCGCTCCCCTATCCGGGGCTCGCCACGGGTCTCGACCTGTTCGCCTGGGGTGATGCCTCCATCGAGGATGCGCGCCGAAACGGCGGGATCGACGAGGTGGAGTACGTGGACGTTCGGATGCAGACGTACGTGTTCGTCTTCCGGCGCTTCACCATCGAGGCCTACGGAGACTGAACGCGCCCTTCTCCCGGCGCTCCGGAGTCGAGAGCCGCCCCAACCGGCTGGCGCGCGCCCACTACTCGGCGATCGCCGCGGGGCAGGCATTGCTCGACCTGACCGAGTCGAACCCCACCCGGGCGGTGCGGCCCGCCCCGGCCTGGGTGCGCGCAGCGCTCGACGACCCCGCTGCGGACGTCTACCGGCCCGAGCCGCTCGGTCTCCGCTCCGCCCGCGAGGCGGTTGCCCGCTACATGGCCGAGCTCGGCCCCCCTGTGACACCGGAACGCGTCGTGCTCACCGCGAGCACCAGCGAGGCCTACGGGTTCCTGTTCAAGCTGCTGTGCGAGCCCGGAGACGAGATCCTCGTCCCCACGCCGAGCTACCCGCTGCTCGAGCACCTGTGTCGGCTCGAGGGCGTCCGCGCGCGCCCCTACGCCCTCGCCTGGGATGGACGCTGGCACGTCACCGCCGACGCCCTGTCCGCCGCGCGCGGAACGCGCACGCGGGCGGTGATCGCGGTGCACCCGAACAACCCGACCGGCTCGTACCTGAAGCGCGAAGAGCTCGCGCTGCTGGCTGGCCTCGGCCTGCCGCTGATCAGCGACGAGGTGTTCGCGCCCTATCCGCTTTCCGACGACGCCGACCGCGCCGGGAGCGCACTCGACGCCGCGGATTCGCTCGTGTTCACGCTGCACGGGCTCTCCAAGCTCGTGGGACTGCCCCAGCTCAAGCTGTCCTGGCTGTGCGTGGGCGGTCCCGAGGCGCGCGCCCGCGAGGCCTGCGAGCGACTCGAGTGGATCGCCGACACCTATCTCTCCGTCGCCACACCGGTGCAGCTCGCGCTGCCCCGGCTGCTGGCCCGGCACGCCGAGCTGTCTGCGCCGATCCGCGCGCGGCTCCTGGAAAACCTGGCGCAGCTTCGCGCGCGGACGCCGGGCAGCGCGGCGACCCCGCTGCACGTCGAGGGCGGCTACTACGCGATCCTGCGCCTGCCGGCGCTCCGGGACGCCGCGTCGGAGAAGCTGCGCGACCGCGGGCTGCGCATCGTGATGGGGGTCGGCGGTCTCGACCGCGAGGCCGCCGAGAAGCTTCTCACCGACTGCGAGGGCAACGTCTACGAGGCGACGCGGCGCGCGCGCGAGTAGCGCGCAGCGGTGCGCCCCCCGAGCCCCGGGGCGGGCGTCGGTCCGCGGCTTTGCGCCGCCGCCGGAGCACGGCGACGAGCAGGGCGCCCGCCAGATCGCTCGCCGAGCCACCGGGCTCGGGAACCGTGAAGAAGCTCAATTCCTTGACGGCGATCTGCGGACCGCCCCGGTGCCGGGTCACCGAGGAGTCGCGGACCTCCACATAGAAGGGGAAGTCCGTATACAGCTCCGGACGTACGGGCACACCGGCGATCGTCCCGGTGTCCGGATCCAGGGAGATGCCCGGAGGCAGCTCGCCGGATTCGAGACGGAAGTGGTAGGGCGGCGCGCCGCCCCAGACGGGCAGCGTGTAGGAGTAGGGCTCGCCCAGCTGCGCCCGCGGAAGCTGGCGGAATCGGGGCTCCCGGAACGCCAGGGCCCGCGGGTGACTGGCGCGCTTCGCCGCCAGGATGCCCAGGATGCCCGCGTAGGAGGGGTTCCCGTGTAGGCTGTCGAGCTCGCAGGGATCGGCACTGAGATCGTAGAGCTCGACCGATCCGTCCCCCCACTCGACGTACTTCCAGCTCTGGTAGAGGAGCGCCGCCCAGGTGAAGGGCGAATAGGCGAACTCGGCCACCCGTTCCGCCGGCAGCGGGGCGTCCGGATCCGCGAGCAGCGGTGCCAGGCTGACCCCGTCCGTGTCGGCGCTGATGCCGGCGAGATCGTAGAGCGTGGCCGGAACGTCGAGGTTGGCGACGACCCGGTTCGGATCGTCTCGCGGTACGTTGCCCGGAGCGACCACGATCATGGGCACCCGCAGGCTCTCTTCGTACGCGTAGTCCTTGGACCAGAGCCGATGCTCGCCCGCCATGAGCCCGTTGTCGCCGAAGTAGACGAAGACGGTCCGGGCCGCGATTCCGAGCTCCGTGACCTTCGCGCGCAGCGACGCCACCACCCGATCCACCCCCACCAGCGAGCGCAGCTGATCGCGCTGGAACTCGTCGGCCTCTGCCACCGTGTCCCCACCCGGGGCACAGCACTGATTGAGCGCGAGCAGCTGGATCAGCTCCGGCTTGTCGCTCAGGTCGGGCTCCATGTAGCTCGGCGGGCGATAGAGATAGTCGGGGAAGAGATCCTCGTCGCCCGGAGCCGGCGTCGCGGGGTAATGGGGGTCGTTCAGGGACAGGATCAGCAGGAAGGCGTCGTCCGCGTGCTGATCCAGGAAGTCGAGGGCGTAGTCGCGATAGTGATAGGCCCAGTGGGAGTCGCGCAGCGGATAGGCGATGGCCGTGGACGGGTTCGCGCCGCTGCTCCCCACGTATTCCTTCTCGACCCACAGCGTCCAGCCCGGCGGTACGTAGGGCCGCAGCGCGCCGTAGCCGTTCAGGTACTTGCCGATGTGCGCGGTGGCGTAGCCCGCCGCCTGGAATCGGGTGCCGAGCGTGAGCGCGTCGTTGAAGACCCCGATCCCGCCCTGGTGCGGTCCGTGCCAGGTCACGCCGGTCTCGCGCGGTTCGAAGCCGCCCGACAGGAAGCTCGCGCGCACCGGGCCGCAGAGCGGATAGCTGATGATCGCCCGGTCGAAGCGCACGCCCTCCTGGGCCCAGGCGTCGAGATCGGGCATAACGCCCAGCTCCATCGTGTGGAAGGGCTGGTCGTCCACGAGCAGTACGACGAAGTCGAGCGGCTGTGCGTCGGAACGCGCCGCGAACGTCAGAATGGCGACGAGCCAGACGGCGAGCAGCGTACTCCGCATAGGGAGTCCTCTGGTCGCACCCCAATGCCCATTCTCCTGATCGGAGCCGCCGGAGTCAAGCGATTAGGCGTCGATTCGTCGAATCTCGACTAACGAGATCGATCGAGTTTCGAAAGGAATGTCGGCGACACCGCGCAGATTCGAGCGATCGTGCCAGTCGACTCGGGATCTCATCGCTCCTGGGCCTCGCAGGTCCGCGCGCGCCGCTCCACTGCTGGTGTATCCCGCCCCGGGATGGGTCCATCCGGGACGCTGCAGGGCGAGAACGCCCGAACTGGGGCATCTGGTCGCGTTGCAGTTCGCAATCCCTTGCCCGCCCGAGCGAGCCGCAGATAGACTCCGGCCCACCCTGGGAGGAAGAGACGCGTGCCGATCGCGGGTCCGCTCGACACCGACAGCGCCGCGCCGCTCCGCTTCCGCGCCGAGCTGTTCGCCGCGTTCCCGTCCGCCCATCGGGGCTTCACCGTCGGGTCTGCCGCGCCTGACCGGGGCACTCGGGTGGCGATGAGACGGCTCTCGCGTCGCAGCGGTATCGACGCGCGGCCCAACCGGCTCGCGCGTGCCCACGCGCGGGCGCTCGCCGCGGGTCGCGCAGTGCTCGACCTGACCGAGTCGAACCCCACCCGGGCGGTGCGGCCCGCCCCGGCCTGGGTGCGCGCAGCGCTCGACGACCCCGCTGCGGACGTCTACCGGCCCGAGCCGCTCGGTCTCCGCTCCGCCCGCGAGGCGGTTGCCCGCTACATGGCCGAGCTCGGCCCCCCTGTGACACCGGAACGCGTCGTGCTCACCGCGAGCACCAGCGAGGCCTACGGGTTCCTGTTCAAGCTGCTGTGCGAGCCCGGAGACGAGATCCTCGTCCCCACGCCGAGCTACCCGCTGCTCGAGCACCTGTGTCGGCTCGAGGGCGTCCGCGCGCGCCCCTACGCCCTCGCCTGGGATGGACGCTGGCACGTCACCGCCGACGCCCTGTCCGCCGCGCGCGGAACGCGCACGCGGGCGGTGATCGCGGTGCACCCGAACAACCCGACCGGCTCGTACCTGAAGCGCGAAGAGCTCGCGCTGCTGGCTGGCCTCGGCCTGCCGCTGATCAGCGACGAGGTGTTCGCGCCCTATCCGCTTTCCGACGACGCCGACCGCGCCGGGAGCGCACTCGACGCCGCGGATTCGCTCGTGTTCACGCTGCACGGGCTCTCCAAGCTCGTGGGACTGCCCCAGCTCAAGCTGTCCTGGCTGTGCGTGGGCGGTCCCGAGGCGCGCGCCCGCGAGGCCTGCGAGCGACTCGAGTGGATCGCCGACACCTATCTCTCCGTCGCCACACCGGTGCAGCTCGCGCTGCCCCGGCTGCTGGCCCGGCACGCCGAGCTGTCTGCGCCGATCCGCGCGCGGCTCCTGGAAAACCTGGCGCAGCTTCGCGCGCGGACGCCGGGCAGCGCGGCGACCCCGCTGCACGTCGAGGGCGGCTACTACGCGATCCTGCGCCTGCCGGCGCTTCGCGACGACGAGAGCTGGGCCCTGGAGCTACTGGAGCGCGACTCCGTGCTCGTGCAGCCCGGCTACTTCTACGACCTCCCGGCGGGCCCGTTCGCCGTCCTCAGTCTGCTCCCCCACCCGGTCGTCTTCGAGGAGGGCCTGTGGCGGCTCCTGCGCCGCGTCGCGGCGCTCGCGAACGCGTGAACGGGCCACGCGCGCGGTCGCGCGCTCAGCGCCCCGCCGATCACTCCCGCTGATCCGCCCCTGCCGCCGCCGCGGCGTGCGAGCGCCGCCAGCGGCGGATTCCGAGCGCGACCAGGACGATGCCGATCACGACGACCGCCGGCACCGCGAAGGCGAGGACCACGCCCAGGCCCGCGAGCACGTCCTCGATCACGGAGAGCACCGGGTTGCCCGCACCCAGGGTGAGGATCGAGCTCTTGACCCGCGTCGCCGCGGCGAGCAGGTGGACCCCGCCGGCGATCGGCGCGCCGGTGACGATGCCGAGGGCGAGGGCGGTGCTGGGGGGCAGGTCGGAGAGCGCGCTCATGGCGACGATCGCGCCGGCGGCCGGGGCGAGGAAGGTCTGGGCGATGTCGAGGGCGTGGTCGAGGGCCGGAATCTTGTCGGCCGCGATCTCCACCGCGCTCGCCACGCCGAAGGTGACCAGCGCCGCGTCGCCTGCGAGCCACGCCACGTTCGACGCGAGGGGCCAGTCGAAGAAACGCGCGGCGGCGCCGGCGGCGAACAGCGGCAGGAAGACCCGCAGCCCCGCGCAGGCCGCCAGGGCGAGGCCGGTGAGCGCGGCGAGCACCAGGGTCATGGCGGAAGCCTACCGGACGCGGTGCGTCGCGACGCGGCCGGAAGAGACCTGCCGCGGGCGCTCGCTCACGACCCCGTCCGAGGCCACGACGATCGGCATCACCATCCAGCGGCCGTCATTGGTCCCCCAGGAGTAGTCGGCGGCTTCGTCGATCGCGCTGACCCCGTGTCGGATGCCCGGCGACATCAGGATCAGGTCGCCGGGCTCCGTGTGCGGATCGACGTGGAAGCCTGCCCCGTCTCCGGCTCCCGCGCGTAGACGCCGCCCCGGGTGAAGTCCTCGCCGAAGCGCGACCCTGCACGATCGTCTGGACCTTCGCGAAGGGGGACACGGGGTCGACGTGCTCGGCCTGATAGCCGCTGCCTCGCGGATAGTGGTGGAGCAGCACGCGCGCCACCTGTCCGCACCCGGGCGTGTTGCGCAGGTGGGCGTCGCCGGGGAATCCGCCGAGCCGGTTCTTCAGCGCGAAGACCTCGGCGTTGTGCTCGTAGTAGCCGTGGTAGTAGAAGGCGTGCATCCGGGCCTTCACGTGCGCCTTCGGGTAGTCAGCGTGGAGCCGGTGACAGTCCGGACAGCCCTCGATCAGGGGATGCCAGGAGGGCTCGCTGCGCCGGCCGATCTCAAAGGACCGGTTGCGGACCGAAGCGATCGCGTCGGGATCGACGAAGCGCCTGGCGACGAAGACCTCGACCGCCTCGATGCGGCGGAGGAACTCGTCCCCGCGCTCGAAGACCAGCTCGAGGCAGGCGTCGCGATCCAGGGTCGTGAGCTTCACCACGCCCCGATCGGGCGCAGCGCGCCCGAGCTCGAACCGAGGCGCAGGGGCGCGGGGCCCCGTCGCGCGGCATCCTGACCCGCCACCAGGGCCCGCGTGGGAGTTCTGCCCCTGCTGGGCGCGCTGGCCGTGTCGCTGGACTCCCCCGCGCGGCACGGGACTTGCGACCGGAGCCGCGGGATGGTGTCGCACGGGAACGAGAGCGGCGCGCCGAGTCGCATCCGGCTGCGCCGGGGGCTCGACCTGCGGATTCCAGGGGCGCCGGCGGGGGCGATCGAGCCGGCTGCGTCGGCGCAGCGCGTCGCCCTGCTCGGCGACGACCACCCCGGTCTGCGGCCGGTGCTCGCGGTCACCGCCCACGACCGGGTGCATCTCGGGCAGACGCTCTTCACGGACCGGCGGCGCCCCGAGATCCGCTGGGTCGCGCCGGCGGCCGGTGTGGTGCGCAGCGCGACGCTGACCGAGGCGCGCCGGCTGCACTCGCTGGTGATCGAGGTGGAGGACGGCGCCGAGCGCGAGTACCCGCGCCGCGACGAGGGCGCCATTCGCGACCTCGGGCGCGAGGGCGTCGTGCAGGCGCTGCTCGAGGCCGGGCTGTGGGTGGCGCTGCGCACGCGCCCCTACGGGCGCATCCCGTCTCCCGCCGAGCGGCCGCACGCGCTCTTCGTCCGCGCGATCGACAGCGAGCCGCTCTCGGCGTCCGTGGCGCCGGTGGTCGCCGATCGACCGCAGGACTTCCGGGCCGGACTCGCCGCGCTGGCGCAGCTGTGCGAGGCGCCGCCCTTCGTGTGCGTGGCCGCGGGCGATCGCCCACCGGTCGACGGGCTGGGCGTGCGCGTCGTCGAGTTCGCCGGCCCGCATCCCGCCGGACTGGTGGGAACCCACATCCACCACCTCGCGCCGGTGGGCGAGGGCCGGACCGCCTGGTACGTGGGCTACCAGGACGTGCTCGCCGTCGGCGCGCTGCTGCGGCGCGGCCGACTCGATCCCGAGCGGGTGGTGGCGTTGGGAGGGCCGGCGGTGCTTCGGCCCCGGTGCCTGCGCACGCGGCTGGGCGCCGCGATCGACGAGCTGGTGGCGGGCGAGCTGAGCCGCGGCCCGTGTCGGGTGATCTCCGGGTCGCCGCTCTCGGGGCGCGCCGCCGCCCCGGACGAGGCGTACCTGGGCCGCTACCACGATCAGGTGTGCGCGCTGCCCGAGCCGACCGCGCACGCGGAGCGCCGCGTTGCGCGCTGGCTTCGCGCGGCGACACGCTGGCTCCCGCCGCTCCCGCGGCGCCGGCGCTTCACCACCGCGCTGCACGGGACGCCGGGCCCGATGCTGCCGATCGAGCGCTTCGAGCGCGTCGCCCCGCTCGACCTCCACGTCGCCGCCCTGCTGCGCGCGCTGGCCGTCGGCGACGCCGAGCGGGCGGCGACGCTCGGGGCCCTGGAGCTCGAGGAGGAGGACGTCGCCCTGGCGAGCTATGTCTGCCCCGGAAAGCTCGACTACGGTCCGCTGCTGCGCGCAAGCCTGGATGCGCTGGAGGCGGGCGCTTGAGCGCCGTTCTCGGGCCCGCCCCCGCGTCGGACGCGCGCATCGCCGATCCGGTCCTCGCGCTCGCGGAGGCGTCCGCGCGTGTGAGCCTGGTGCGCACGCCGCGCGCCCCGCACCTGCGCTCGCGCCTCGACGACCGCCGGGTGATGGGCGCCTTCGCGCTCGCCCTGGCCCCGACCTTCCTCTGGGCGCTGCACCACGTCGGCGCCTCGCTCGTGCTGCCGCTGCTGGCGACGGCGGTCGCCGTCGCGGCCTTCTGGGAGCGGCTGTTCGCCGCGCTGCGCGGACGCGAGCCGGATCACCGGGCGCTGGTCGTGGTGGCGCTGCTCTTCACGCTCGGTCTGCCGGCGGCGCTGCCGCTGTGGCAGGCGGCCGTCGGCATCTCCTTCGGCGTCGTGGTGGGCAAGGAGATCTTCGGCGGCTTCGGCCGCAACGTCGCCCACCCCGCGGTGGTCGGTCTGGTCTTCCTGCACCTCGCCTGGCCCGAGGCGATCTCGGGCCGCGTCGCGCTCGGCCACGGCTCGCTCGCGGCCTGCGCGCTCGGCGCCGCGCTGCTCGTGGCAACCGGGGCCGGCTCCTGGCGGGTGGTGCTCGGTGGGATCGCGGGGCTGGCCGCCGCCGCGATCGCCCAGCCCGCGAGCGGCTCGGCGATCGCCGCGCTTGCCGCACAGGCGACCGGTGCCGTCACCTTCGCGCTGGTCTTCCTCGCCACCGATCCGGTGACGGCGCCGCTCACGAACCCCGCGCGCTGGCTCTACGGGGCTGCAATCGGGGCGCTCTTCGTGGTGATCCGGGTCGCGAATCCCGCCCAGCGGGAGGTCGTCGTGCTGGCGGTGCTGATGGGCAACCTGCTGGCTCCGCTGCTCGACGAGGCGGTGCTGCGCCTGCACGCCGCGCGGAGGGCGCGCCGACGTGGCTGAGCCGACCGGTCCGCGGACGGGGTGGCGGCGCCTGCGCGACCTCCCCGACGACTCACCGCGCAAGACGGTGATCGTGACACTGGCGGTGTGCCTGTTCTGTTCGGCACTGGTCGCGGGCAGCGTGGTGTGGCTGCGCCCCCATCAGCTCGCGCACCGCGAGCGCGAGCGCGAGGCGCGCCTGCTCGCCCTCGCCGCCGCGGTGCCGGGCCTCGAAGGAATGGTCTCCGGGCTCGGCGAGGCCGAGGTCACCGCCCGGGTGGTCGACCTCGACACCGGGCGAGCCGCCGAGGGGATCGACCCGGACACCTTCGACGCCCAGGAGGAGGCCCGCGACCCGGAGCGCAGCCGGGAGCTCGACCCGGAGGTGGACCTCGCGCGGATCGGGCGCCGTCCTCGACACGCCACGGTGTATATGGTCCGGGAGCGCGGCGATCTGCGCCTGATCGTGCTGCCGGTCTACGGCGCGGGGTACGCCTCCACGCTGCGCGGCTTCCTGGCCCTGGCGGCCGACACCAACACGATCCGCGGGATCGGCATCTACGAACAGGGCGAGACGCCCGGCATCGGCGACCAGGTGCAGGACCCGGCGTGGCTCGCACACTGGCCCGGGAAGCTCCTGCGCGACGAGACCGGCGCCCTGCGCATCCGCGTCGCGAAGGAGCGGATCGATCCAAGGGATCCCGAGGCGTCCTTCGCGGTGGAGGGGATCTCGGGCGCCACCCGCACCGGCGCCGGCGTGACGCGCATCGTGCGCTTCTGGACCGGGCCCCTGGGCTTCGGCCCCTTCCTGGCGCGGATCCGGGAGGAGGAGTCGTGAGCCCGGGCCCCGCCGCGCCGACGCCGCTGCGCGCGCTCTGGCGGCCGCTGGTCGACGAGAACCCGGTCGCGCTCCAGGTCCTGGGCGTGTGCTCGGCCCTGGCGGTGACGCGCAGCCTGGCTACGGCGCTCCTGATGTCGGCGGCGGTGATTGCGGTGCTCGCGGGCTCGAGCGCGCTGATCAGCGCGCTGCGCCACTGGATCCCGCGCCAGGTCCGGCTGATCCTCGAGATCACGATCATCGCCTCGCTCGTCACCGTCGTGGACCAGGTGCTGGCGGCCTTCTTCTGGGATCTCTCGCGCGAGCTCTCGGTCTTCGTCGGGCTGATCGTCACCAACTGCATCCTGCTCGGGCGGGCGGAGAGCTTCGCGCTGGCGCAGCCGGTCCACCTGAGCGTCCTCGACGGGATCGGAAACGGTTTGGGCTATGCGGCGGTGCTGGTGCTCGTCGGCTCCGTGCGCGAGCTGCTCGGCCGCGGAGAGCTGCTCGGCCACACCGTGCTCGCGACCGCCGACAGCGGTGGGTGGTTCCAGCCCGTGGGACTGATGCTGCTGCCGCCGAGCGCCTTCTTCCTGATCGGCACCCTGGTCTGGGCGCTGCGCAGCGCGCGGCCGCCGGAGAAGGGGGAAGGTCCGTGAGCGACGCCTTCGCCCTGTTCCTGCGCGCCTCGCTCGTCGAGAACCTGGCGCTCGCCTACTTCCTGGGCATGTGCATGTTCCTGGCGGTGTCGCGGCGCCTGGGGACGGCCTTCGGCTTCGGGCTCGTCGTGTTCATCGTCCAGGCGGTCACGGTGCCGCTCAACCACCTGATCTTCACCGCGCTGCTGCGCTCCGGCGCCTGGTCCTGGGCGGGGCTGCCCGAGGTCGACCTCGGCTTTCTCCGCCTGCTCACCTTCGTCGGGGTGATCGCCGCCTTCGTACAGGTGCTCGAGCTGGTGCTCGACCGCTATTTCCCGGTGCTCGCCTCGTCCTTTGGCGTCTACCTGCCGCTCGTCACGGTGAACTGCGCGCTCTTGGGCGGCTCGCTGTTCATGGTCGAGCGCCACTACGACCTCGCCCAGAGCGTCGTCTACGGGGCGGGCAGTGGCTTCGGCTGGGCGCTGGCGTTGTGCCTGCTGGCCGCGCTTCGCGAGAAGCTCGCCTACAGCGACGTGCCCGAGGGCCTGCGCGGGATCGGCATCACCTTCATGGTGGCGGGCCTGCTCTCGCTGGCCTTCCTCGGCTTCGCGGGGATCGAGCTGCGATGATCGAGATGGGACTTGCGGTGGCGGTGTTCGTCGGGATCGTGCTGGCTCTCGTCGCGGTGATCCTGCTGGCGAGCCGCTGGCTCCAGCCGCACGGACGGGTGGAGATCCGCGTGAACGAGACGCGCAGCGTGTCGGCGTCGGCCGGCGAGCGGCTGCTCGAGGCGCTGCGCGCGGCGGGCCTCTCGCTCCCCGCGGCGTGCGGGGGGAAGGGCACCTGCGGCCAATGCCGCGTGCGCGTGCTCGGCGACGCGCCGCCAGCGCGGCCCACCGACCTGGAGCGGATCCCGCGCCGCGGCGTCGCCGCCGGCGAGCGGCTCGCCTGCCAGCTCACCCTGCGCGGGGACCTGGCGATCCGGATCCCCGAGGAGATCTTCGGTGTGCGCCACTGGCGCTGCCGGGTCCGCTCGGCGCGCAGCGTCGGCACCCTGCTGCGTGAGATCGTGGCCGAGCTGCCCGAGGGTGAGCGCCTGGTGTTCCGCGCCGGGAGCTACGTGCAGGTGACGGCTCCCGCCTATGCGGTCGCGTTCCGCGACTTCGAGCTCGACCCCGACGTGCGCGCGGAGTGGGAGTGCCTGAACCTGACGCGCTACGAAGTCCGCAGCGCCGCACCTGCTACCCGCGCCTACTCCCTCGCCAATCAGCCGCTGGAGGACGGCGTGGTGATGCTGCTGGTACGCCTCGCGACGCCGCCGGCCGGGTCCCCCGAAGCGGTGCCCCCGGGCATCGTCTCTTCGTATCTTTTCGGACTCCGCCCCGGCGACGCGCTCGAGGTCGCCGGGCCCTACGGGTACTTCACCGCGAGCGAGGGCGACGCCGAGATGGTCTTCGTCGGCGGCGGCGCGGGCATGGCGCCGATGCGCTCGCACATCCTCGACCAGCTGATCCGGCTGCGCGCGAGCCGCCCGATCAGCTTCTGGTACGGCGCCCGCAACCGCCGCGAGCTGATCTACGCCGATCTCTTCGAGCGGCTCGCCGCCGAGCACCCAAGCTTCCGCTTCGTGCCCGCGCTGTCGGAGCCCGAGCCCGGAGACGAGTGGAGCGGCGAGG
This sequence comes from uncultured Spirochaetales bacterium, assembly GCA_964653555.1. Taxonomy (GTDB): domain Bacteria; phylum Myxococcota_A; class UBA9160; order UBA9160; family SMWR01; genus JAHEJV01. The sequence goes on from CAZZFT010000026.1 coordinate 36,484, forward strand.
TGGGCTTCGTGCACGCCGTGCTCGAGCGGCGCTATCTGGCGTCGCACCCGCACCCGGAGACCTGCGAGTACTACCTGTGCGGCCCGCCGCTGATGGCGCGGGCCACGCTGGCGATGCTCGACCGGCTGGGAGTGCCGGAAGATCATGTCCATCTCGATGATTTCGAGGCGTGAGATGCACAGTGTGCTAGGCGCGATTCGAGCGGCGCTCGCGGTGGCGTGGGGACTCCTCGCGCTGTGGCCGGTCCCTTGCGCCGGCGACCCGCTGGTCGAGCTCGAGGGCCGGACGATGGGTACGGGCTACTCGGTGCTGGTGTGCGCCGAGGCCGGGCTGCCGCCCCGGGCTGACCTCGCGCGTGGCGTCGAGGCGATCCTCGCCCGGATCGACGCGGAGCTCTCGACCTGGCGCGACGACTCGGAGCTCGCCCGCTTCAACGCCGCGCGCTCGACCGGCTGGATCTCCGTGTCGCCCGAGACCGCCGCCGTGGCAGTGGCGGCGCTCTCGGTCAGCCGCCGCACCGGCGGCGCCTTCGATCCCACCGTCGCCCCGCTGGTGGAGCTCTGGGGCTTCGGCCGCCGGCCGTCGCTGGCGGAGCCCGACCCCGAGGCGCTGGCCCGCACCCGCGCGCGCGTCGGCTACGCGGCGCTCACGGCCCGGGAGGTGCCGCCCGCCCTGCGCAAGGCGCGCGCGGACCTGGAGCTCGACCTCTCGGCGATCGCCAAGGGCCGCGCCGTCGACGCGCTGGCCGAGTTCCTCGCGGACCAGGGCGCCCGCCACTTCCTGGTCGAGATCGGCGGCGAGCTGCGGGCCCGCAGCGGCCGGCCGGACGGCCGACCCTGGCGGGTGGCGGTGGAGGCGCCCGAAGAGGACGGCGCGGAGCCGCGGGCCTGGGCCGTGCTGGCGCTCGCCGACGCCGCCCTCGCCACCTCGGGCGACTACCGCCGCACCCTGGAGCAGGACGGCGTGCTCCGCTCCCACATCCTCGACCCGCGCGTCGGCGAGCCCGTCGGACACGACCTGGCCTCGGCCTCGGTGGTCGCCGACACCGCGATGCAGGCCGACGCCCTGGCCACGGCGCTCCTGGTGCTGGGCTCGCGCGCGGGTCTGCGCCTGGCCGAGGAGGAAGGCTGGGCCGTACTCTTGATCGAGCGCCGCGACGGCAGACTGGTCGAGCACACCAGCACCGCCTTCGATCGGCTGACGCGTATCGACCGCCCCCCGCTGGCGCGAGCGGGAGGGTGAGGACTCCGCCATGGCACTCTTCGCTCTCTGCTTCGCGCTCACGCTCCTCGCGGTGGCAGGGCTCGCCGTGGGTCGTCTTTGGGGCGCGCGGCCCCTGCGCAGCTGCCGCTGCGACGGCGAGGAAGTGTCGCTCTCCTGTGTCGAGTGTCCGCTGCGCGAGGCGCGCGCCGCGGAGCGCCCGAGCGGGCAGCGCTAGTCGGGAGGAACGAATGGACCAGGAGCCCCGGGTCGAGCGCTACATGAGCCGAGAGCTGGTGGCCTTCACCCCCGAGATGGACGTGCTCAGTGCGATGCGGCTGCTCGTCGAGCACGAAATCGCCGGCGCCCCGGTGGTGGACGAGAGCGGCAACCTGGTGGGCCTGCTCTCCGAGCGCGACTGCCTGCGCGTGGCCTACCCGTCGCTCTACTACCAGCAGCCGGCCGGGCGCGTCGCCGAGTACATGAGCCGGGAGGTGCAGACCGTGCCGGCGGACATGCTCCTCTCCGAGGCCGCCGAGAAGTTCTTCCGCGGCCCCTACCGCCGCTTCCCGGTCGTGCAGGGCCCCCAGCTCGTCGGCCAGATCAGCCGCCGCGACGTCCTGCGCGCGATGCTGGAGCGCTACTGAGATCCGACTCGGCACCCGCGACGCCGTCGCGCGCCGAGGGCGATCAGGCCGATCGACAGAAGCCGCGCGACCCGGTTCTCGAAGGTCGAGCCGGTGGACGCGAGGCTGTACACACCGGAGGCGTCTCCCGCGCGACCGGAGATGTCGCTTCAGGAGAGCGCGGCCAGCCCTGAACGGGGGAGCCCGCAGCGGTCGCCGGGTCTAGCTCGAACAGAGCGGCAAAGTCCGGCGCTGCGGCAGGATCCCTGTTCGCCGCCGGGGCCGACTCCGATCGGGATCCCGAGCCCCGTCGCGCCCGCTACAGCGCACGGTGCCCAGTGATCGCCTCGCCGAGGATCAGCGTGTGGACGTCGTGGGTGCCCTCGTAGGTGCGCACTGTCTCGAGGTTCACCATGTGGCGCATCGACTGATAGTCGTCGACGATGCCGTTGGCGCCGAGCAGATCGCGCGCGAGGCGCGCGATCTGGAGCGCGGTGTCGACGTTGTTGCGCTTGATCAGCGACACCATCGTGTGGTCGAGAGCACCCTCGTCCTTGATCCGGCCGACACGCAGCGCCAGGAGCTGGGACTTGGTGATCTCGGTGAGCATGAAGACGAGCTTCTCCTGGGTGATCTGCTTCGCCGCCAGCTTCCCGCCCTGCACGTCGCGCTCGCGGCAGTAGTGGAGCGCCTCGTCGTAGCAGGCCATGGCGGCGCCGATCGCGCCCCAGGCGATCCCGTAGCGGGCCTGGGTCAGGCAGGAGAGCGGGCCGCGCAGGCCCTCCACCTTGGGCAGGCGGTTCTCGTCGGGCACCTCGACGTCGGAGAGGAAGAGCTCCGAGGTCACCGAGCCGCGCAGGGAGAACTTGCCCTTGATATCGCGGCTCTCGAACCCCTTGCGCTCCTTCTCCACCAGGAAGCCGCGCACCCCGTCCTCGGTCTTCGCCCACACGACCGACACGTCGGCCAGGCTGCCGTTGGTGATCCAGCGCTTGGTGCCGTTCAGCACCCAGCTCCCACCGCGGCGCTCGGCGCGCGTGCGCATCGCGCCCACGTGGCTGCCCGCGTCGGGCTCGGTCAGACCGAAGCAGCCGATCGCGCGGCCGGCGGCCAGCTCCGGCAGCCAGCGCTCCTTCTGGGCGTCGGAGCCGTAGGCGTGGATCGGGTACATCACCAGCGACCCCTGGACCGACGCGAAGGAGCGCAGCCCCGAGTCGCCGCGCTCGAGCTCTTGCATGACCAGGCCGTAGGCGACGTTGTTCATGCCCGCGCAGCCGTAGCCGGACAGATTCGCGCCGAACAGACCCAGCTCGGCGATCGCGGGCACGAGCTCCATCGGGAAGGAGCCGTCTCGGCGCACGTGCTCCTGGATGACGGGCAGGAACTCCCGGGTCACCCAGTCGCGCACCGTGTCGCGCGCGAGGCGCTCCTCGTCGGAGAGGAGCTGGTCGAGCTTCAGGAAGTCGAGACCCTGGAATTCCGGCAAGGGGCTTCTCCCGTCAGGAGGGCCAGACTACCGCTTCCGGAGGGCCTCCGCGCCGGAAAGGAGGAGCCCGGAGGCGCGAGGAGACGCCTCCGGGCTCCAGTGGATCGACCGGGGGGCAGGATAGGATGCGCGCGGTGGCGCGCGGTGGTCGGCGGACGAGGAGACCGGGCTAGGCCGTCGGCTTGGCCCGACCGTTGGTGCTCTTCGTCCCATCCATCTCCTTCAGCTTCTTGGAGAGCTGGGAGATCTTCCGGTCGATTCGCTGCAGGTCGCTCTTGGAGGCGATTTGCAGCCTGCCGAGGACGTCGGACACGCCCTGTTCGAACTGCTTCGTGGCGTCCTTGCGCATCGTCTCGAGGCGCTTGAAGGCCGGGTTCTTGCCGAGCTCGCTGCGCAGCTTCTGGGTGCGGCGCTCGAAGCGCTTGCGCTCGGTGGCGATGCGCTTCTCCAGATCCTTGCGTCCGGTCTCGAAGCGCTTCTCGATCTTCTTGCGGCGCGCCTGGAGCTGCTTCTGCACGCGGGCCAGCTCATCCTCGAAGGTGCCGAAGGCGTCGCGGAAGCGATCGACGCCCTCCTGGATCACGTTGGTGGACTGTGCCATGGGGAAGGGCCTCCTCGTTCGGGCCGAGGCGGCGGTGCCGCTCGGCAGGGGGGTTTCGGAAGACGCTTCGCGGTGTGGGCGCGAGCCGTGTCCTGCGACGCAGCGCACTATAACACGGTGCGTCAATGCGTCAAGACGGGGGCCGGAAGCCTGAGCCTTTTTCAATTGGGAACGAGCTCTTGGCTCCTCACTGGCGGCTCGCTCGAGGGTTCCCATGGCGCGCCGGCGGCCCAACGCGTCGCGGCATCAGCCCCAGCGCACCAGGGCGCTGGTCCAGGAGAAGCCCGATCCGAAGCTCGTCATCGCCACCAGCTGTCCCGGTTGGATCCGGCCCGAGCGCACGCCCTCGTCGAGCAGCATCGGAATCGAGGCGGCCGAGCAGTTGCCGTAGCGGTCGATGTTGGCGGGGCACTTCTCGGCCGGGATCTGGAGCTGCTGCGCCACGTACTCGTTGATGCGCAGGTTCGCCTGGTGGAACAGGAAGTGATCGACGTCCTCGAGCTTGAGGCTCGCCGCCGAGAGCGCCTCGAGCAACACCTCGGGCATGCGCCGCGTCGCGTGCTTGAAGACGAAGCGGCCCTGCATGCGGGGGAAGTGGCGCTTCTGGTCGATCAGATCCTGGGTGATGCGCACCGGCTGGAAGCCCGAGCCGGGCGCCTCGATCCACAGCTTGTCCGCGAAGCGCCCCTCGGCGTGGAGTCGCACCTCGAGGATCTCGGCGGGATCGGCCGGGTCCTCGTTCGTCTCCACCACCACGGCACCCGCGCCGTCGCCGAACAGCACCGCCACGTCGCGGCCCTCGGTGGTGTGGTCGACGCCGGTGGAGTGGATCTCGCAGCCGACCACCAGGACGCGCCGGTACTGGCCGCTGCGCACGAAGGCGTTGGCCACCGAGAGCGAGTAGACGAAGCCGCTGCACTGGGCGCGCAGGTCGAAGCACGGTGTCTCGCTGAGCCCCAGCCGCTCGTGCAGGAAGAACGACGTGCCCGGAAAGTCGGCCTCTGCCGAGAGCGTCGCCAGCACGATCAGATCGATGTCGCCGGGCTCGAGGCTCGCCGCCTCGAGGGCGTTGGTCACCGCCACCTGCGCGAGCTCCGACGGTCTCTGGCCGGGCTCGACGTAGTGGCGCGTCACGATGCCCGTGCGCTGTCGGATCCACTCGTCGCTCGTGTCCATCATCCGGGCGAGGTCGTCGTTGTGGACCACACGCGCCGGCACGTGCATGCCCGTTCCCGAGATCCTGGCTCGCAGCGTCATCGCGCTCCCCCTTCCGCGACGGCCGCAGTGACCGCGCCCATCTCCTCGCCGTGGCGCTCGCGCCACAGGACCTGCTCGGCCCGCTCGATCAGGTCCGAGAGGCCGCTGCGCGTGAGCGCCGAAACGGCCACACCGCCGTGGCGGGCCGCGATCGCCGCGCCCATGGAGGGCGGCAGGCGATCGATCTGGTTGAAGACGAGCAGCTCCGGCGTTTCGCCGAGCCCGATCTCCCGCAGCACCTCGCGCACGGCCTCGATGCGGCGCTCGAAGTCGGGCGTGCCCGCGTCGACGACGTGGAGCAGCAGGTCGGCGTCTTCCAGCTCCTCGAGCGTGGCCCGGAACGCGGCGACCAGGTCTTCGGGCAGGTCGCGGATGAAACCCACCGTGTCGGTGACGATCACCTCTCGGTCCTGGGGGAAGCGCAGGCGACGCGAGGTGGGGTCGAGGGTGGCGAACATGACGTCCTCGACGTGCACGTCGGTCTTGGTGAGCGCGCGCAGCAGCGTGCTCTTGCCGGCGTTCGTATAGCCGACGATCGACAGCACGGGAACGTCGCGCCGACCGCGGCGCTTGCGGCGGGACTCGCGCTGGCTGCGCAGGTGGGCGAGCTCGCGCTCGAGCCGGGCGACGCGGCTGCGCACGCGGCGCCGATCGACCTCGAGCTTCGTCTCTCCGGGTCCGCGCCCGCCGATTCCACCCGCCAGGCGCGAGAGCGCGACGTCGGCGCGCTGCGCCAGGCGGGGCATCCGATACTTGAGCTGGGCCAGCTCCACCTGGAGCTTGCCGTCCCGGGTGCGCGCGCGCTGGGCGAAGATGTCCAGGATCAGCTGGGTGCGGTCGATCACGCGCAGCTCCAGCCGCTCCGCCAGGTTGCGCGCCTGGGTCGCCGACAGGTTCTGGTCGAAGATCACCAGGTCCA
>CAZZFT010000027.1:0-42517 GCA_964653555.1 uncultured Spirochaetales bacterium
GCTGGCCCAGGCGTTCCGCCGGCTCGGATCGGAGGTCACGGTCCTCCACGCCGACCGCCACGTCCTCCCGCGCGAGGACGAGCAGGCCGCCCGCATCCTCGAAGCGCGCCTCGAAGAGGAAGGCATCCGACTGGTGGGCGACTGCAAGATCGAGCGGGTCGAGGGGCACGAGGGCGAGAAGACGATCCACTTCCGCCACGCGGACGGGCGAAGCGATCGCGTGGTCGTGGACGAGCTGCTGCTCGGGGTGGGTCGCGCGCCCAACGTGGAGGGGCTCGACCTCGAGCGGGTGGGGGTCCGCTACGACGCCCGGCGCGGAGTCCACGTGAACGACCACCTGCAGACGACGAACCCGCGGATCTACGCCGCCGGCGACGTGTGCATGCAGTGGAAGTTCACCCACGCCGCCGACGCCGCCGCGAAGATCGCGGTGCAGAACGCGCTCTTCTTCCACCACCTGCCCTTTCTGAAGAAGCGCCTGTCGGCGCTGGTGATGCCCTGGTGCACCTACACCGACCCGGAGATCGCGCACGTCGGCCTCTACGCGTCCGAAGCCGAGGCGTCGGGCGTCGCCGTGGACACCTTCCAGGTGCCGCTGTCCCAGGTGAACCGGGCCGTCACCGACGGCGAAGAGCAGGGATTCGTGAAGATCCTGACCCGCCAGGGCAGCGACGAGATCGTCGGCGCGACGATCGTCGCTCCCCACGCCGGGGAGATGATCAGCGAGGTCACGCTCGCGATCGTGGGCAAGATCGGGCTGGGCCGGATCCTCGACGTGATCCACCCCTACCCGACCCAGGCGGAGGGGATCAAGCGCGCGGCCGGACTGTACACTCGCTCGCGGGCGACACCGACGGTGCTGAAGTGGATGCAGCGCTGGATGGCGCTGCAGCGCTGACCCCGTTACCCGCAAGGGGTCGAGCCGCAGTCGAGGTGACCATGAGTCAGGACGTGTTCGAAGATGCCGTGGCGCGAGTCGAGCGGATCGCCCGACTGGCGGAGGTGATGCCCGAGGTCATCGACACGCTGCGCCACCCCAAGGCCGTGCTGACCGCCGACGTGCCGGTGCGCATGGACGACGGATCGACCCGACACTTCGAGGCGTACCGCTGTCGCTACAACGACGCCCTGGGGCCGACGAAGGGGGGAATCCGCTTCCATCCCGGCGTCACGCTCTCCGAAGTGAAGGCGCTCGCCCTCTGGATGACCCTCAAGTGCGCCGTCGTCGGGCTGCCCTACGGCGGTGGCAAGGGCGGCGTGATCGTCGACCCGAAGCAGCTCTCCCGGCTCGAGATCGAGCGGCTGTCGCGCGGCTACATGCGAGCCATGGCGGACTTCGTCGGACCCGAGACCGACATCCCGGCCCCCGACGTCTACACGAACGCGCGGATCATGGGCTGGATGGCGGACGAGTACCAGATCATCAAGCGCGAGCGGCAGCCGGGCGTGATCACGGGCAAGCCGATCGCCCTCGGCGGGAGCCTGGGCCGGGACGAGGCCACGGGCCGCGGGGCGTTCATCGTGATCCAGGAGTACGCGCAGCGGGTCGGTCTCGAGCCTTCGGACACGCGGGTCGCGATCCAGGGACTCGGCAACGCCGGCTACCACGTCGCGCGCCTGCTCCAGCACGCGGGCTACCGGATCGTCGCCGTCAGCGACTCGAAGGGCGGCATCTACTCCGAGCACGGCTTCGACATCGAGAGCCTCCACCAGCACAAGCAGGCCACGCGCAAGCTCGAGGGCGTCTACTGCGAGGGCTCGGTGTGCGAGGTGGTCGACTCGAAGCCGATCCGCAACGAGGAGCTGCTGGAGCTCGACGTGGAGCTGCTGGTGCCCGCAGCGCTGGAGGGGGTGATCCATCGCGAGAACGCCGGGCGCATCCGCGCCGGTGTGATCGCCGAGGTCGCCAACGGACCGATCAGCGGCGACGCGGACGAGGTGCTCGCCGACGCGGGCATCCGCGTGCTGCCCGACGTGCTGACCAACGCCGGCGGCGTCACCGTGAGCTACTTCGAGTGGGTGCAGAACCGCCAGGGCTATCCGTGGACGCTCGAGGTCGTGCGCGAGCGCCTCCAGGAGAAGCTGTCCGACTCCTTCGCCGCGATGTGGCGTCTGTACGAGGAGCGCGGCGGAACGCTGCGCGAGGCGGCCTACATCTCGGCGCTGAAGCGGATCGCCGAGGCGATCGAGATCCAGGGCACGCGCGACTGGTTCTCGGGAGAGGCCTGACGCTCGGCCGCCGGACCCCGCGTCTCCTCAGCGGCCCCTGTCCTCGAAGCCCAGCAGCGCGACGCGGCGCTCGAGCAGCTCCAGGTCGTCGATCCGCTCGACACCCTCGCGGGCCTCGAGCGATTCGGATCCGGCTCCACCGACCCACAGGCGGACCGAGCCGGGCAGCTCGGAGCGGATCTCCGCGAGCCCGCTCAGGCTCTCCTCCGCGGGCCGCATCACGACGCTCAGCCCGAGCACCGAGGCGCCGACCTCCTCGACCGCGCGGGACAGCTCCTCGACCGGAAGCTCGGCGCCCAGGTAGATCGGGTTCGCCCCGGCGCCCATCGCCGTGAGCGCCGCCGTCTGGAGCCCGAGCTCGTGACGCTCCCCGCTGAGTGTCGCGAAGACGATCCGGGGCCCCAGACGCGAGACCGCGTTGGGCGCCAGCGCCGCGCCGAGCAACGAGCGCACCACGGCCGTCGTCAGGTGCTCCGAGGCGATGCCGAGCCGCCCGTCGGCCCAGCGGTCGCCGATCTCGCGCGCCAGCGGAATGGCGAGCTCGCGCGCGAAGCGGACCGGCCCCATCGCAGCGAACTGCACCGAGAGCAGGCGCTGGGTCTCGTCGGCATCGAGGCGGCGGACCGCGGCGAGCACCCCCTCGAGCCCGGCTGCCGAGGGAGCCCGCTCGGCGGCGGCGCGTCGCTCCAGCTCGGCGCGATCGAGCTGCGCGATCTGTCCGATCCGGTAGCCGGCGTCCACGACCGCCTTGAGCAGGCGCAGCCGGTCGACGTCCGACGCGCGGTAGCGGCGCGTTCCGCCGGGTGTGCGCAGCGGCTCGACGGCGCGGTACCGGCGCTCCCAGGCCCGGAGCAGCTCCGGCGACAGGCCGGTGAGCCTCGCCGCCGCCCGGAGCGGATAGGTCGTCTCGCCGCGCTCGGACTCCGGCATCGCCCGGGATTTATACAGGTTTCCCGACAGCCGCGGGACCTGGCACGCGGCCGCGCCCCCCGGCTCATCCACAAGAGGCCGTTCCCGCGCAGAAAACCCCGAGAGCGGCGACCGCGCGCCGGGCTCCTTCGAGCCCTATTTGTACAGATTTTATCTTGACAATATGCCGCTTATGGGCGACCTTCCGCCAGCACCGCAGGAGCCCTTCGCATGCTCGCCCTCTCTCTCGCCGAGTCCGGTCTGCTCCCCGACCCCCTGCTGCGCTTCGGCATCCGCCGACTGCTGCGACGCCGGCTGCGCGCGCTCGGGCAGGAGGACGCGACCGTCCGGGCGGCGGAGCTCGCCTTCCGTGCCGCGCGCCGCGCCAGCCCGATCGCCCCGCTGCCGGAGCTCGCCAAGGCTCAGCACTACGAGGTGTCGCCGGCCTTCTTCGAGCGCGTCCTGGGCCCGCGCCTCAAGTACAGCTGCTCGCTGTGGGAGCCGGGCACCGGCGACCTCGCCGCAGCCGAGGAGGCGATGCTCGACCTGACCGCCGCGCGCGCCCAGCTCGCCGACGGCATGCGCATCCTCGACCTCGGCTGCGGCTGGGGCTCGCTCTCGCTGTGGATCGCCGAGCGACACCCGAACAGTCGGGTGCTGGCGGTCTCCCACGCGAAGAGCCAGCGCGAGTTCATCCTGGCCCGTTGCGCGGAGCGCGGGATCTCGAACGTCGAAGTAGTGACCGCCGACGTGAACCACTTCATCCCCGATCGCCGCTTCGATCGCGTGGTCTCGGTCGAGATGTTCGAGCACGTTCGCAATCACGAGCTGCTGCTGTCGCGGATCGCGAGCTGGCTCGAGCCCGACGGAAGGCTCTTCGTCCACCACTTCGCCCACCGCACCCGCTGCTATCCCTACGAGACGTCGGGCGACGACGACTGGATGGGCCGCCACTTCTTCTCCGGCGGCATGATGCCCTCCGACGATCTGCTGCTGCACTGCCAGCGCGACCTCGTGGTCGAGGAGAAGTGGCGCGTCGGCGGCCTGCACTACCGGAAGACCTGCGATGCCTGGTTGGCCCGCCAGGACGCGAGCCACGAGGCGCTGCTTCCGATCCTCGCCGGAGTGTACGGCCACCCGGCGGCGGAGCTCTGGTACCAGCGCTGGCGCCTGTTCTTCCTCGCCTGCTCCGAGCTCTTCGGCCACCGGCGCGGCGGCGAGTGGTGGGTGACGCACGTGCGGATGGCGCCCCGCGAGGCGAAGGCATGAGGATCGCGATCGTCGGAAGCGGCATCTCGGGACTGATGGCGGCCCACTTCCTGCACAAGAGGCACGACGTCTGCGTCTACGAGGCCGAGCCGCGCATCGGGGGTCACACGCACACCCTCGAGGTCGAAGTCGAAGGAGAGCGCCACGCGGTCGATACGGGCTTCATCGTCTACAACGAGAAGACCTATCCCCTCTTCACCCGCCTGCTCGAGCGGTTGGGCGTCGAGACCCAGCCCACGGAGATGAGCTTCGGCGTGTCCTGCGAGCGCACCGGCCTCGAGTGGGGAAGCCGCGGGTTGCGGGGAGTCTTCGCTCAGCCGGGCAATCTGATGCGGGGTTCCTTCTGGCGCATGCTGCGCGACGTCCTGCGCTTCAACCGGGAGGCCTGGACGCTGCTCTCGGAGCAGGAGGAGAAGGTCACCCTGGGCGACTACCTCCGCGGTGGCGGCTACTCGACGGAGTTCATGGAGCACTATGCCGTTCCGATGGGCGCTGCGATCTGGTCCGCGGAGCCGTCCGCCTTCCTGGGCATCTCGGCCGTTACCTTCGCCCGCTTCTTCGCCAATCACGGGCTGCTGGAATCGCGCCCTTCGCTCCCGTGGCGGGTCGTCCGTGGCGGCTCGGCGCGCTACGTCGAGAAGCTCGTCGCGCCGTTCCGCGAGCGGATCCGCATCGGCTGCCCGGTGATCTCCGTACGCCGCCACGACGCCGGTGTCGAGGTGCGATCTGCCGCGGGCGTGCACGCCTTCGACCATCTGGTCATGGCGGTACACAGCGACCAGGCGCTGGCGCTGCTCGCGGACCCGGATCTCCTCGAACGCAAGGTGCTCGGCTCGATCGCGTATCGCGAGAACGAGGTCGTCCTGCACACCGACGAGTCGCTGCTCCCGCGACGAGTCGCGGCCCGGGCGAGCTGGAACTACCGGATACCGCGAGAGAGCGGCCGCGGTGCGCTCGTCACCTACGACATGAACCGGCTCCAGGGGCTGAGCTCGCGGCGGCCCCTGCTCGTGACGCTGAACGGCGCGGGCCGCGTCGCCCCCGCCCGGGTGCTGCGGCGCTTCGTGTACCACCATCCCATCTTCGACGCAGCGGCACTGGCCGCCCAGAAGCTCCACGGCGAGATCAGCGGACGCCGCCGTACCCACTGGTGCGGGGCCTACTGGGGATACGGGTTCCACGAGGACGGGGTGCGCAGCGCGCTGGCGGCGTGGAAGCCGCTGCGCGGGGCACGCTGAGGCGTGGAGAGCTGTCTGTACGAGGGTCGGGTGCGGCACCGACGGCACGGGCCCGTCGCGCATGCCTTCGAGTTCCCGCTGTTCATGGTCTACCTGGACCTGGCCGAGCTCCCCGGGCTGTTCCGCGACAGCTGGCTGTGGTCGGCCGAGCGACCGGCGCTCGCCTGGTTCCGCCGCCGCGACCACCTGGGCGACCCGGAGCTTCCCCTCGACCGCTGTGTGCGCGATCGGGTGGAGCGCGAGACGGGCCGCCGCCCGGGCGGCCCGGTTCGCCTGCTGACCCAGCTGCGCACCGCGGGATACGCGATGAACCCGGTCAGCTTCTACTACTGCTTCGACGCTTCCGGGCGGCGCACCGAGGCGGTCGTCGCCGAGGTGACCAACACACCCTGGGGCGAGCGCCACTGCTACGTCATCCCGGCCGGCCGGCGCGGCGCGAGCGCGGCGATCCGCGCCCGCTCCGCGAAGGACTTCCACGTGTCGCCCTTCCTGGGCATGGACCTGCGCTACGCGTGGACGCTGCGCGAGCCGGGTCGCCGCCTCGGCCTGCGCATCGCCAGCTACACGCGGGACGGAAAGCTGGTCTTCGACGCCGCCCTCGGCCTGCGACGGCGCGAGCTGACTCCGCGCTCCCGCGCCCGGGCACTGCTCCGATATCCCCTGATGCCCCTCCAGGTGCTCGCCGGGATCTACTGGCAGGCGCTCCGCCTGTGGCTTCTGGGCGCGCCCTTCCACCCCCATCCCCGCTCGGTCGGGGCCGCACTGGAGACCTCTTCGTGAGCGAACGCGTTCTCGAACTCGAGACCCACTCCCGGGCGGCGGCGTCCGCACCGGTCCTCGACCGCTGGGCGCGTCGCCGCGTGCACGCGCAGCTCGCGGATCTGCGCGCCGGGTCCTTGACCCTCGTCGAAGCCGGCACGCACTCGCGCTTCGGACCCTCCGGGTCGGCGCTGCGCGCCAGAGTAATCGTGGAGGATCCCCGCTTCTACCGCGCCCTGTGTCTTCGCGGCGCGCTCGGCGGTGCCGAGGCCTACATCGACGGCCTGTGGCGGAGCGACGATCTCGTGGCGCTGGTCCGGATCCTCGCCGCGGACGTCGCGGCGCGCACGGGGCTCGATCGCGGCCTCGCGCGCTGGCGCCGTCCGGCACTGACGGCGTTCCACGCGTTGCGGCGCAACACGCGCTCCGGGAGCCGCCGGAACATCTCGGCCCACTACGACCTCGGCGACGAGTTCTTCGAGCTCTTCCTCGATCCCACGCTCACCTACTCGAGCGGCGTCTTCGAGCGCCCCGAGTCCACGCTGGAGGAGGCCCAGGTCGCGAAGTACGAACGCGTGTGTCGCAAGCTCCGCGTCGCACCGGGAGACCACGTGCTCGAGATCGGCACCGGCTGGGGCGGCTTCGCGCTCCACGCCGCCGGCCGCCACGGATGCCGTGTCACGACGACGACCATCTCGCGCCGTCAGCACGAGCGCGCCCGCCAGCGCGTCGCCGCGGCGGGGCTCGGCGATCGCGTCGACGTGCTCTTCGAGGACTACCGGGATCTGTCGGGGCGCTACGACAAGGTCGTCTCGATCGAGATGATCGAGGCCGTCGGCCACGCGCATCTCGATTCCTTCTTCCGCATCTGCGGCGAGCGGCTGCGCTCCGACGGAGTGATGGTCCTCCAGGCGATCACGGTGCCGGATCGCGACTACGAGGCGCACAAGCGCAGCGTCGACTTCATCAAGCGCTACGTGTTCCCGGGAGGAGAGCTCGTCTCGCCGGGCTCGCTGCTCGCGGCCGCGGCGCGCGCCTCCGATCTGGGACTCGCGCACCTGGAGGATCTGACGCCGCACTACGCAGAGACGCTCCGTCGCTGGCGGGAGCGCATGCTCGGGAATCTCCCCCGCATGCGCGCACTCGGACTCGACGAGCGCTTCCTGCGCCTGTGGGAGTTCTATCTCGCCTACTGCGAGGGCGGCTTCGAGGAGCGGGCCACGGGCCTGGTGCAGGCCGTGTTCGAGAAGCCCGGGGTGCGGCGCGCGCCGCGGCTCGGGTGGCACGACGTGGCGAAGCCGGGACCGCAGCGCCCTCAGCGCTCGTCGGCCATCCGCTCCGAGTAGTCCCAGGAGATCCAGCGGCGGGGGACGATGCGGATCGCCACCTCTCGCTCCGCGCGCCCGAGCAGCCAGGTGCCGAGCTGCGCATCGCGCTCGTCGAGGTAGCGGCGGATCAGGGTGCCCAGCAGCTCCGCACCCCGCTCGGGCACGATCTCGGCCCTGCCCCAGCCGCGAGCTCCGCGGTAGGGCGGGCGCTCGCCGGCGATCTCGAAGCCGCAGCGGGGGTCGCGGGCCAGGGCGCGAGCGACGCTCGCCCCGGCCTGCGTCGCACACCAGAGCGCGTCGCCCTCGTGGACGAACCAGAGCGACGCCACGAGCGGAAACCCGGCGCGGCTCGTGAAGGCGAGACGCAGGGGGATCCGCGCAGCGGCGAGATGCTGCTCGAGACGCGGTCGGGACCACGGCCCGGAGAGGACCACCGGATCCGGACGACTCACGCGACCGCTCCCGCGGCGCGCCGCGCGATGCCCCGCAGCATGCCGCGGAAGATCAGCGCGTGGAGCGGCCACAGCGCGTACCAGTAGAGGCGGCCCCCGACACCCACCGGGTCGAAGATCGCCGTCTGCCGGACACGGCTCTCGGCGCCCTCGGGCTCCACCTCGAACTGCAGCCAGGCGCGGCCGGGAAGCCGCATCTCCGCGCGCAGGCGCAGCAGAGCGTCGGGCTCGACGCGCTCGACACGCCAGAAATCGAGCGCGTCGCCCGGCCGCAGCGCCCGGCCCTCGGGTCTGCCGCGCCGCATGCCGGGACCGCCGAGCAGGAGGTCGAGCGCTCCTCGCAGCGACCAGAGCGCATCCGCGCAGTACCAGCCCCGCCGGCCTCCAATGCTCTGCACGGGCGCAAAGGCGCGCTCGGGCGGTGCGAACACGTGGATCGACCGCGAGTCGACCAGGCGCGGGCCGAAAGGCTCGCCGCCGAAGGTCGGCTCGCGCGTGGAGGAGAGCGCATCCGACCAGCGCGTCAGGGCGAAGTCGCGGTCCTCGTTCGCGAGCGCGCGCTCCATCGCGGCGCGCACGCCGCGCGGTCGGACGGTGAACTCGCGCGCGGCGGCGTCGTCGCGCAGGACGGTCTCGTTGCGGATGCTGTCCACCAGCTTCCGACCCACCCGGGCGTAGAGAGGCGTGACGAGTCCGAGCCACAGCGAGGAGAGCTTCGGTGTGAGGACCGGCACCGGCACGATCCAGCGGCGCAAGCCGCGAAGCCGCGCATACTCGCGCATCAGCTCGCCGTAGGAGACACGCTCGGGCCCCCCGATCTCGAAGACCCGGCTTCCGACCAGCGGGAGATCGAGCGCCTCGACCAGGTAGGAGAGCACGTCCTCGATGGCGATCGGCTGCGCCCGCACCGATACCCAGCTCGGCGCGATCATCACCGGCAGCTTCTCGACCAGGGCCCGCAACATCTCGAAGGAGAGGCTCCCCGATCCGATCACGATCGACGCGCGCAGCTCCACCGTCGGAACGCCCGACTCGCGCAGGATCCGACCCACCTCCTGACGGCTGCGCAGGTGCTCCGAGAGATCCGGTCCGTGACCGAGCCCGCCGAGGTAGACGATCCGCGAGACGCCGGCCTCGCGAGCGGCGCGGGCGAAGTTGCGGGCGCCGGTGAGATCGCGCTCCGCGAAGTCGCTCCCGGAGCCCATCGAGTGCACCAGATAGTAGGCAGCGTCGACCCCTTCGAGCGCCTTCGCGAGCGACTTCGGATCGAAGACGTCTCCGACGACGGTCTCGATGCCCGGACCCGTGCGAGCGCGAACGTAACGGGGTTGGCGCGCCATGCAGCGAACGACCTCGCCGCGGCTCTCGAGCTCGGACAGCAGACGTCCCCCGACGTAGCCGGTGGCGCCGGTCAGGAGCACACGTCGCTTCGCTCGGGGCTCCCGGGGCGCGGGCTCGGGGCGGGTCAGAACAGCTCCCGGATCCGCGCGGCCCGGAAGTCGAAGATCGCGGCGAGCGCCGCGCGCACGGCGAGCGCGTGGGCGACCCGTCCGAGCCAGGAGAGCGGAAGCGCATAGCGGACGAGGTCCGTCATCAGGACGCCGGCGCCGAGCGGACGGAAGCGGTGCGTGTGCTCCCAGAGGGCATAGGGACCGCGCTCCTGCACGTCGACGAAGCCCTCGCTCGGCTTCCACTCGGTGATGCGGGTGCGCCAGCGCACGGGGACCCCGGCGAGGCGCAGCGTATACTCGATGCGGGCGCCGGGTGCCATCGCGATCGGAAGCGGCGTGCGGATCCGGAAGCCGACCCAGGCCGGCGTGATGCGCTCCAGGTTGGCGGCGTCGGCGAAGAAGGGGAAGACGCGGTCGGGCGGGGCGGGAATCCACTGCTCGCGGCGCAGCTCGTAGACGTGCACGGGCGGCCTCCTCCGGCGCGACCCAGGGTGGAGCCGATCCGGCTCTTTGTCAAGATAAAATCTCGACAAAGAGCCCAACTCGGGGCCGGAGTCAGCGGGCGTGGCGCGCGGCCAGGATCGCCGACACCAGCTCCTCGGGCACCTCGGGCGGCACCTGCTCGTCGGCCTCGCACAGCTGGCGTCCCAGGCGGACCGTCTGCCGGTAGCTCTCCAGGTAGTTCCCGCACGGCGGACAGTCGCCGATGTGGCCTTCGAACACCTGGCGCTCGGCGTCGGCCAGGGTCCCGTCGAGGTACTCCATCAGGAATTCGACGAAGTCGCGGCACTTCATTCGGAGGTCGCCTCCCGCAGATGGGGCTCGAGCAGCTCGCGCAACGCCTGCCGGGCCCGGTGGAGCCGCGTCTTCACCGCGCCCGCGCTGATCCCCAACACCTCGGCCGTTTCCTCGGTATCGAGGCCTTCGATGTCGCGCAGCAGAATCACGTTACGGTGTCCGTCGGGCAGCGAGTGGATGCGTTCCAGCACCAGCGCCCGCAGCTCGTTGCGCTCGGCCGGGTCGAGCTCGTCGGTGCGCCAGGGCGACGCGGGCCGCTCCAGATGCCCGTCCTCGAGGTAGCCGGGCAGGAGGTCCTCGATCGACTGCTCGGGCTTGCGGCGCCGCGTGCGCAGTCGCATCAGGGACGCGTTGACGACGATCCGGTGCAGCCAGGTGGAGAGCAGCGAGTGTCCCTCGAAGCGGTCGATCGAGCGGAACGCGGCCAGGAATGCGTCCTGCACCGCGTCGCGGGCATCCTCCTCGACGGGAAGGAAGCGGCGCGCCACCGCGAGCAAGCGGCCGCCGTAGCGGCGCACCAGCTCCTCGTAGGCCTGCTCCTCGCCCGCGCGCAGCCGCGCTAGCAGCTGCGGATCGTCGCTCGCGGGTTTCGCGTCGGTGGCCATGGCGTCCCAACCCTAGGAGAGCGAATCTGGACCCGCTAGCGACCGGCGTCCCGGAGGATCCGATGTCCCTGCTGCGTTTTCTGGGTCTGGAGGGCGCGAGCTCGCGCCGGGACGAGCGCGAGAGCGAGACCGTCCATCGCATCGCGAGCCAGCTCGAACGGCTGGATCCGGAGCAGGCGCGCTACCTCGCCACCTTCGCCTACGTGCTGGCGCGCATCGCGAACGCCGACCTGGCGATCGACGAGAGCGAGACCCAGGAGATGGAGCGGGCCGTGACGGCGATCGCAGGGCTGTCGGCCGCCGAGGCGGCGCTGGTGGTGAAGATCGCCCAGAGCCAGGCCCGCAACCTGGGCGGAACCCAGGACTACGTCGTCACGCGCCAGTTCCGCCAGATCTCCACGCGCGACCAGAGGATCGAGCTGCTCCAGTGCCTCTACGCGGTGGCGGCGGCGGACGGGACGATCCGGTCCGAGGAGAGCGCGGTGATCGTGGAGATCGCCGAGGAGCTCGGATTCACGCGCGCCGAGGCGATCTCCCTGCGCGCCCAGTACCGGGACAAGCTGTCCGAGTTCCAGAGCTGATCCGCAGGCCCCTGCGGCACCGGCTCGTCAGCTGCGGACCAGCAGCAGCGTGCGCGGATCGAGGGCGACGTGGAGCTCGGAGACGTCCGGGTTGTCGTGGTCCTTGATCGCGCGCAGGTGGACCACGTCTTCGGCGGGCTCGAGGGCGAGGACCACGCTCACCAGATCGTCGACCTCGCGCATGCCGCGCGGAACCGAGACGGAGCGCTCGTCGTCGCTGGTGGACTCGAGCCAGATCTCCCCGTCGATCTCGCTCGCCAGGGCGCGCAGGTCCTCGACGTCCGAGCGCGTCATGTCCGCGAGGTCCTGCCCTTCCAGCACGATCAACGAGGGAGCGCTGCCCGCCTCGCGCTCCAGCTTCACCGCGTCGCGCAGCTTCTCCGGGGTCAGCGAGTTGGGCGGGTAGACACGGATCGAGCGGTTCCGGTCGATCTCGCCGTGGATCGGGCCGACGTTCTCCAGGTGCTTCGAGTTGGCCAGCTCGTCGAACACGGTGTCGTAGTGGGCGCGCACGTGCGTGACCGGGTGCGAGCAGGACACGTGGAGCACGCGTCCACCTCGCAGCAGCTCGTCGACGGCGACACCGACCAGGAACGAGGTCTTGCCGACACCGTGGGCCGCGATCACGACACCGAGGTTTCTGGGGCCGAGCCCCCCGTGCAGGCTCTTCTCGAGCAGGCGCAGCGGGCTACGCGCGTTGAGGAATCGTCGCTTCAAGGGCTCGCCTCCGGCGGATCGGGTTCGTGGGGGTCTACTCGTCGACGTCGCCGGCGAGCTTCGACCCGTATTCCTTCTTCAGGTCTTCCTGGATCTGGTTCGGCACCCGCAGGTAGCGGGCGAACTCCATCGTGAACTCGGCCTTGCCCTGGGTGCAAGAGCGCAGATCCGTCGCGTAGCCGAACATCTCCGCGAGCGGAACCTCGGCCTCCAGGCGGCAGAAGCCCTCGTCCTCGGTGGTCCCCACCACGGTGCCACGGCGCTGCATCACGGTCTTCAGGATCGCGCCCTGGAACTCGGTGGGGCTCTCCACCTCGAGCTTCATCACGGGCTCCAGGACCACGGGCTTCGCCCTCGGGAAGGCCTCGCGGAACGCCTTGCGGCCCGCGATCTGGAATGCCATGTCCGAGGAGTCGACGCTGTGGGACTGGCCGTCGTTCACGACGACGCGGACGCCGGTGACGGGGAAGCCGATCAGCCGGCCCTTCTCCATCGCCTGTGCGAAGCCTTTCTCCACCGCCGGGATGTACTCGGTGGGAATCGAGCCGCCGCGAACCTCGTTCGAGAACTCGAACTCGGCCTCGCAGGGCTCGATGTAGCCCTCGACGCGGGCGAACTGGCCCGAGCCGCCGGTCTGCTTCTTGTGCGTCGTGTGGAACTCCGCGCGCTCGGCGATCGCCTCGCGGTAGGCCACCTGCGGAGCGCCGGTGATCACCTCGACGTTGTACTCGCGCTTCATCCGCTCCACGTACACCTCGAGGTGGAGCTCTCCCATCCCGGAGATCAGCGTCTGACCGCTCTCCGGGTCGACACCGGCGTGGAAGGTCGGGTCCTCGCGCACGAACCGGCCGAGCGCCTTGCTCATGTTGTCCTGGGACTTGTTGTCCGCGGGCTTGACCGAGAGCGAGATCACGGGGGCGGGCACGTGCATCGAGCTCATCGCCACCTCGACCGACTCGTCGGTGAAGGTGTCGCCCGAAGCACAGTCGATGCCGAACATCGCCACGATGTCGCCGGCGAAGGCCTCCTCGAGCTCCTCCAGATCGGCAGCGTGCATGCGCCCGAGGCGGCCCACCTTGTGGCGTCGCTTCGTTCGGCTGTTGACGATGCTGCTGCCGCGCCCGATCCGGCCCTGGTAGACGCGCAGGTAGGTGAGCTGCCCGTAGCGCCCGTCCTCCAGCTTGAAGGCGAGCGCCACCAGCGGCTTGTTCGGGTCCGCCGAAAGGGTGATCGGAGCCTCGTCGTTGGAGAGGTCGACCGCCGTGTTCTCGACCTCGGTCGGGCTCGGCAGATAGCGCGTCACCGCGTCGAGCAGCGGCTGCACGCCCTTGTTCTTGTAGGCCGAGCCCATGAACACCGGCGTCAGGGCCTGGGCGAGCGTTCCCTTGCGGACCGCGTCGTGGATCAGCTCCTCGGTGGCCCGTTCCTCGAGGATCGCCTCGGTGAGATCGTCGGAGTAGAGCGACACCGCGTCGAGCATGGTTTCGCGGGCGGCCTCGGCTTCGTGGAGCAGATCCGCGGGGATCTCCTCGGCTCGCACGAGCTCGCCGTTGTCGCCGTCGAAGTACAGGGCCTTCATCGCGACCAGGTCGATCACGCCCTCGTGCTTCGACTCGAGGCCGATCGGCAGCTGCATCAGCACCGCGTTGTGCTTCAGCTTCTCGATCAGCTGCTTCGCCACCCGCTGCGGGTTCGCGCCCGAGCGGTCGAGCTTGTTGATGAAGGCCAGGCGCGGGACCTTGTAGCGGCGCATCTGGCGGTCCACGGTCATCGACTGCGACTGCACGCCGGCGACACCGCACAGCACGAGCACCGCGCCGTCGAGCACGCGCAGCGAGCGCTCCACCTCGATCGTGAAGTCGACGTGGCCGGGCGTGTCGATGATGTTGATGTGGTGCTTCTTCCACTCCGCATGGGTCGCGGCGGAGGCGATCGTGATGCCGCGCTCGCGCTCGAGCTCCATGAAGTCCATGGTGGCGCCGACCTCGTCCTTGCCCCGGACCTCGTGGATGCGGTGGATCCGGTTCGTGTAGAAGAGAATCCGCTCGGTGAGCGTCGTCTTCCCCGAATCGATGTGGGCGCTGATGCCGATGTTCCGCAGCTTGGACAGGTCGACCATGGCTTCGCCTCGTGCGTTCCGCGTTCTTCCGCCGCGGGTGCGGGTTTGGCTTCCGTCCGGCGCCGCCGTGCGCGTGCACGACGCCGCTGGCTCCACGGGGTGGATGACCGCTCTCGATGTGCTGGGGGTCTTCGCTTCCGACCGACGCGGCCCCCGCCGCATCGACGCGCGGCCGCGTGGTCACCCAGGTCTCGGGCTCCCCGGTTCGGCCCCGGGAGCGCGGAAGTTTAGGGGGTGCAAGGGCTTTTTCAAGTCGAGGGCGCGTGGCGCATGTGGTGGGCCAGCGCCTCGGGCAGGTAGGCGTGCTCGGGCCCGATCACGCAGGCGCGCCGGGCCGCGCAGTCCGCGGCGCAGCCGGGCTGGTGGGTGCGCGTCGCGGCGCAGCGTCCCACCGAGAACCCGCCGGCGGAGACCGCCCCGCCCGGGCAGGCGCTGGCGCACGGCGCCGGGCAGTCCCGGCACGGGTCGAATCCCGGCAGCGCACCGGATGCGGGCTCCCATCCCCGGGAAGGGCGGCCGAGGACCACCGCCCGCAGCGAGAGCCAGGGGCCGTAGACGGGGTGGAGGAGCAGCCCCAGTCGGCTCGGCGCCCCGAGGCCGGCTCGCCGTCCCAGGGCCACGAAGTCGGCGAAGGCGCCCCCGTGCCGCTCGAAGGCGAACAGCGCCCGGCTCTCGCCGCCCTCCTCGCGCAGCGCTTCGGCGGCGTCCGTGACGACGCGACGCGTGTAGGCGTCGAGCGGATCGACCGCGGCGCCGTACTCGGCCGAGCGCGAGAAGGCGTCCCACAGCGACCGGCCCCCGCTGGCGACCACCAGCGCGACCTCCGCCCCGGAGAGCTGGCGATGCGTGCGCCAGGCCGCCGGAACGACGGCGTCGTAGGTGGCGACGTCGAGCACGCCGAGCACGCCGAGCCCTGCGGCGGCGAGGGCCGACTCGAAGCGGCCTCGCGGTTCGGAGCAGCCGCTCAGGTGAGGCGGTCTCCCGCCCGCAGCGCCTCGGCGGCGAGCTGCTTGGCCCCGTCGCCGACGCGCACGCGCCCGACCCGCAGCACGCCCCCTCGCGCCGCCACGAGGGCGGCGCCGTCCTCGAAGCGCAGCACCGTGCCGGGCTCGGCGCCGCCGGCGCCCTCTCCGGCGAGGAATCCGACGTAGCAGCGCACCCGCTCGCCACCCCGCTGCGCCCAGGCGCCGGGCTGCGGGTCGCAGCCGCGGATCCAGCGGTCGAGCTCGCGGGCGTCCCGGGTCCAGTCGAGCCGGGCCACCGCGTCGTCGACCAGTCCCTGATGGGTGGCGCGCGACTCGTCCTGGACGCGCTGCTCGGCGGTGCCCGCGTCGATCGCCGCCACCGCCTCGGCGATCGCGTCCAGCCCCAGCGCGTAGAGCTTGTCGAAGTAGAGGGTCGCCTGGGTGTCGGTGGGCGAGATCGGCACGCCGCCCTTCTGGACGACGATCGGTCCGGTGTCGACCCCCGCGTCGGGGCGGAACACCGTGACGCCCGACTCGGACTCGCCGAGCAGGATCTGCCAGGCCAGCGCGTTGCCGCCGCGAAAGCGCGGGAGCAGCGACGGATGGAAGCACAGCGAGGCGTGGGGCGGGGCGTCCACGATCTCGGACGGGAGGATCACGGTCACGAAGGAGAGCACGTTCAGGTCCGCGCCCAGCTTCCGGTGCTCCTCGACGAGCTC
This sequence comes from uncultured Spirochaetales bacterium, assembly GCA_964653555.1. GTDB lineage: Bacteria > Myxococcota_A > UBA9160 > UBA9160 > SMWR01 > JAHEJV01. Next base: position 16,140 of record CAZZFT010000027.1, read on the forward strand.
GCCGATCGCCTCGCCCTTGCGCCGGAAGCGCTTGTGCCGGAAGAGCGGCAGCCCGCGCTCCTCGGCGAGGGCCGCGAGGGGGTCGGGGCGCCCGCCCTCGGGTGGCGCGTAGACGCCGACCACATCGTGTCCCCCCTCGAGCAGACGCAGGAGCGTGTCGCGGCCGAAGGGGGCCTGTCCGAAGAGCGCGATCCGCAGCGGCATGCGGAGAAGGCTAGCGGGATGAACTTCGCTCGGCTTCGCCTCGCTGCGCGTCGGCCGGCTCCCGAGCCGGCCTCCTCGCCCAGTCCTGCGCGTCTCAGCTACCGCGTCCGGCTGCGGTCGCCGACCCGCCCGCGCACCTCGGCGGGCACGCCGAAGGCGAGGCTGTGGTCGGGCACGTCGCGCGTCACCAGCGATCGGGTGCCCACGATGCTGTGGCTGCCGATCCGGACGCCCCGGAGCACGGTGACGTCGGCGGCGATCCACACGTGGTCGCCGATCTCGACGGGCGCGATCTGCTCGGGATGGTCGGCGTCGTAGTCGTGCTGGTCGGCGTCGAAAACACGCGCGCCGAGCCCCACCCAGGCGCGGCGACCCAGGCGCACGCTGTGCTTCGCGCTCAGGTGGCAGCCGTTCAGGAACGCGTCGGGCCCCACGAGCAGCCGGGCGCCCGCGAAGGCGACCAGCCGCACCGGCTCGGTCTCGCCGCGCAGCCAGGTACCGGATCCGATCTCGATCCGCGCGTCGCGACCCGCGATCACCACGAGCCCGCCGGGAGTGCGGTCCGCGTGAACGCCGGCGCGGAACACCACCTGCGCGCCCGGCTCCAGCACGTAGCGTCCGGCGGCGAGGTTGGTGCTGGCGCCGGGCTCGAACACCAGACCGGGGTGGAGCGCGCGATGACGCAACAGCCGAAGGCGATCCCAGGCCTGGATCGCCCGCAGCCGCGCGACCTGGAGCGGAGCGCTCAGGCCGCTCGCTCAACCCGGCGCGTTCTGTCCCTCGCGGAGCCGGAAGGTGATGAACCCATGGGTGGGATCGTAGGGCGACAGACCGACCTGAACGCGGTCGCCCGGGATCACGCGAATGCGGAAGCGGCGCATGCGCCCGGACAGCTGGGCCGTCACGGCCTGCCCGTTCTCGAGCAGAATCTGGTAGCGCCCGCCGCCGAGGATCTTCTCGACGGTGCCGGTCGCCTGGATGAGATCGTCACGCGCCAATCCGCTCGCTGCTCCTTGTGTCGTCGCCGCTTTCCACCGACCACGCCCGCCCACGTCCGCCGATACGGCCCATGGGGCCCTCGTTGCGCGTGGTGGGCAGTCGTCCGGTCGCGGGACGGGCCGCAGGGTAGCCGCTCCCGCGTCGCGCTGCAGGGCAATCGGCGGACGGTCGCGAGGCCGAGCCGCGCTGGCGGGATTCCGCTCGGGCGTCACCATCGGCCGCCGTGTTCGCGATCCAGCTCGTGCTGCTCGCCGCGCTGCTGTGTACCGGAGCCTTCGCGGGGGCGATTCCCCTGCGCCGCCGCGGCGCCGAGTCGGGCTCGCCGCGCTGGCTGGAGTGGGGCAATGCCTTCGCGGCGGGCGTGTTCCTCGGCGCCGGCTTCCTCCACATGCTGCCCGACGCGAACCAGTCCTGGACCGCGCTCGGCTGGACCTATCCGATCGGATACCTGCTCGCCGCTACCGCCATCGTCGCGATGCTGCTGATCGCGCACGTGCTCCCGCCCGAAGATGCCCATCACGCGCTGCACGCGCCCTCCGCCGACCGCTTCGCCCTGATCGACACGCGCGCCTCGCTCGCGGTCTACGCGGTCCTCGCCGCTTTCTCGCTCCACGCCCTGCTGGAGGGTCTGGCCCTCGGCACCCAGCGCGAGCTCGGGAGGGCGCTCGTCATCTTCGCCGCCGTGCTGGCGCACAAGTCCGTCGAGGGCTTCGCGCTCGGCGTCAGCCTCGCGCGCGGCGTGATCTCCGCGGCGCGCGCGTGGACGCTGCTCGGGCTGTTCGCCTGCGCGACACCCCTGGGAATCCTCGTCGGCGCCACCCTCGGCGCGTTCGAAGGGCGGACGCAGCAGGTGCTCGAGGCCACCTTCCTCTCACTGGCCGCCGGGACCTTCGCCTATGTCGCGACCCTGGACATCCTGCGCGAGGAGTTCGAGGACGGAAGCGACCGGCTCGCGAAGTGGTGCTGGGTGGCAGTGGGCACGGCCTTGATGGCCCTGCTCGCCCTGTGGGTGTGAGAGGATGTCGCCGCGGCGGGAGAGGCTCCGAAGGGAGCGCGGCGGAGGCGGCGGCTCGGATGGGCGTCGGAAGCGGGCGGGCGAGGCGGCGGGTCCGCGCCGCCGCGGGACTCTGCGCGCTGCTCCTGGCCTGCGCCGAGTCGGACGAGCCCGAGGCGCGGCCCTCTCCCTCCCCGGCGCCTGCCGCGCCCGCGCGCAGCGCGAGGCTCAGGCCGAGGCCGGAGCCGACGCCGGAGCCGCCCGCGCGGCGGGCCTTCTTCGGAGACCTCCACCTCCACACCGCCCTGTCGCTCGACGCCTACGCCGCGGGCGCCCGCCTGCTCCCCGACGACGCCTACCGCTACGCGAAGGGAGACTGGATCCCCGACGAGACCGGAACCCCGGTCCGCCGGCGCAGCGCGCTCGACTTCGCGGCCGTGACCGACCATGCGGAGGGGCTCGGCCTGGCGCGCGCGCTGGCCGACCCGGGCGATCCCCTCTCCCACTCCCCGCTGGCGCGGGACCTCGCCGGGGAAGGCGCGGCTGGGCACCGCGCCTTCCGGCGCATCGCCGCCGCCGTCGCTGCGGGTCGGCTGGCCGAGCTGCTCCCACCGGAGGAGATCGCGCGCGTGTCGCGCGCGGCCTGGCGGGAGCTGATCGAGGCGGCCGAACACCACGACGCTCCCGGCCGCTTCACCACCTTCGTCGCCTACGAGTGGACGGCAACCCGCGCTGGCGCAGCGCTGCACCGCAACGTCCTGTTCGCCGGAGCCGACGTCCCCGAGCGCCCTTTCTCCGCCCTCGACTCGACCCGCCCCGAGGACCTGTGGACCCAGCTGGAGGCCTGGCGTAGCGAGGGCGACGACGTGATCGCCATCCCCCACGACACGAGCGCGAGCCCGGGACGTCTGTACGCGCGGGTGGACTCGGACGGGAGGCCCGTGGACGCCGACTACGCCGCCCGGCGCCGGCGCAACGAGCCCGTCTCCGAGCTGGTCGAGCGCAGGGGCACCGCCGAGACGCGTCCCGCCCTGTCGCCCGGCGACGAGTTCGCCGACTTCGAGCCGGGCGGCACCATCGCGCCTGCCAGCTCGGTGCGCAGCGCCTACGGGAACGGGCTCGCCCTCGAGGCCCGGGGCCGGAGCGATCCGTTCCGCTTCGCGGTGATCGGATCCTCCGGCGCCCACGACGCGGCGAGCACCGTCGACGAGCACGGCTTCACCGGCCCGCGCGACGGCGTCGCCGGCGCGGCCGCGCGACGGCTGCGGGCCGCCGCGGGGCTGGCGGGGGTGTGGGCGGAGACGAACACGCGCGCCGCGATCTTCGCGGCGCTGCGACGGGGCGAGACCTTCGCCACCTCGGGTCCCCGGATCCGCGTGCGCCTGTTCGCGGGCGTGCGCTTCCCGGCGCGTCTGCACGAGCGCCCCGACGCCTTCGCCCGCGCCGCCGAGCGCGGCGTCCCGATGGGGGGAACCCTCGTCCTGCGCGGGCACCAGCGCCCGACGCTCCTGGTGCGGGCGCGGCGCGATCCGCGCAGCGCTCCTCTGGAGCGGATCCAGATCGTGAAGGGCTGGCTGCGCGACGGGGAGCCCACCGAGCGGATCTACGATGTCGCCTGCTCGGAGGGTCTGCTCCCGGATCCCGACACCCACCGCTGCCCGGACAACGGTGCGACCCTCGACCTGGAGACGTGCCGGTACTCGACCCTGGTCGGCGCCGGCCAGCTCGCCGCCACCTGGACCGATCCCGACTACGAGCCCGGAGAGCGCGCCTTCTACTACGCGCGCGTGCTCGAGGATCCCAGCTGCCGCTGGACCACCTGGGAGGCGATCGGGCGCGGCGACGCGCCGCCGGCGTCGGTGCCCGCCGCGATCCGCGAGCGCGCCTGGTCGTCGCCGGTGTGGGTCGATCCCGCAAGCCCGGTGGGCGCGCAGCGTGGCGAAGCCCCTCGGAGATCCGAACGGGACTGACCGGGTCCCGGCCCTAGCGCGGGCGCATCCGGTAGCCGAGCCGCTCCTGCACCGCGGCACACCGGTGCGCGATCTCGTCGCGGCTGGCTCCGCCGAGGTTCACGACCGCGTAGCGATGGCTGGCGCCGTCCTCGTCGACCTCGAAGTCGGCGAGCTCGTCTCCCGCCCGGCACTCGGACCACACCAGCGTCTCCGGGAACAGGGACTCGGCCGCCGCGATCTCCGCCGGACCGGGCGCGGCCTCGACGGTCATCGGCTCGAACACGCGCAGGGGCTGGCTGGCCGCCGCGGCGTAGCGCCCGCGGCCCTTCGTCCAGACGGGGCGCTCGCCGGTGCACAGGGCGAGGGCGATCTCGTAGGTGTTGGTTCCGTCGACCTTCTGGTAGAGGTCGCCGAACTGCCCGCAGATGCGCGGGTTCACCTCGACGATCGCGATGCGGTCGCGCGCGGCGTCCCAGGTCATCTCGATGTTGAAGAGTGTGCGCTCCAGACCGAGCTCCACGATCACCCGCTCCGCCACGCCCGCCATCCGCTCCTGGACGGCGACGGGCAGCGCCGAGGGATAGTCGAAGCGCGCGAAGCTTCGGTTCGCGTGGAGGATCGAGTCGACGATCCCGATCACGTGGACCTCGCCGTCGCAGGTGTAGCCCTCGACCGTGACCAGGTCGCCGGACAGCAGCTCCTCGGCGATGAAGCCGTGGCCGTCCACCTCGAAGTCGGTGTAGGCGGCGACGAGCCGGTTGAAGATCCCCATGTACTCCTCGGCGAACTCGCGGACCGCCGGCGAGTGCACGAACTCGCGGAAGATCGCCTCGTCGGGGATGCGGCGCGCCAGCACGGAGAAGGCGCCCTTCACCGGCTTGAGGAAGAAGGGAAAGGCGAGCGGCGCGGGCGGGTCGCGCCGGGGATCGACCAGGGCGAACTCGGGCACGGCTTCGGGCGCCGCCCGGCGCTGGATCCGGCGCGAGTAGTACTTGTGGGACGCCGCGATCAGCCGCTCCGGCTGCGAGCCCGGCAGACCGAGCCGCGTCGCGATCGCACCGGCGAGCGTCGCGCCGGGGTAGTCGCTCGCGGAGAGGACGCCGTCGAGTCGCCCCCAGGCACCGGACGCGGCCTCCTCGACGAAGGCCAGCGGATCGAGGTCGAAGGAGCACTCGAGGTCGTCGGGCGGCGGGAAGAGGCACTCCACCCGACCCTCCCAGCGCGCCCGGCAGGCGTCGAGCTGGCGGCGGTCCCAGGCGGTCTCGAAGAGCAGCGCCACGCGCCGGGTCCGCTGGGTCCGAGCCTCGCCTACCATTCGTCGTCACACCGTCCGGAGGTTCGCCCGGCTTGAAGGTCGTCGCGTCGCTGCCCCACGCGATCCACGAGGTCGAGCACGGCTGGATTCCGCTCGCGGATGGTACCCGGCTGGCGGCCCGCCTGTGGCTGCCGGCCGACGCCAGCGCGCATCCGGTGCCGGCGATTCTCGAGTACATCCCCTACGGCAAGCGCGAGGGGACCCGCGAGCGCGACGAGCCGATGCACCGCTACTTCGCCGGGCACGGCTACGCCGCCGTGCGCGTCGACCTGCGCGGCAGCGGCGACTCGGAGGGGGTGCTGCGCGACGAGTACCTGGAGCAGGAGGAGGAGGACGGGCTCGAGGTGATCGCCTGGATCGCCGCCCAGCCCTGGTGCGACGGCCGCGTCGGCGTGATCGGAAAGAGCTGGGGCGGCTTCAATGCGCTCCAGCTCGCGGCACGGCGCCCGCCGGCGCTGCACGGCGTGATCAGCGTCTGCTCCTCCGACGACCGCTACTCCGACGACGCCCACTACATGGGTGGGTGCCTGCTGAACGAGAACTTCTCCTGGGGCGCGGTGCTCTTCCACCTGTGCGCGCTCCCCCCCGACCCCGAGCTCGTGGGTCCGCGCTGGCGAGCCCTGTGGCGCGAGCGGCTCGAGGCCGCGGAGCCCGCCGCCACCCGCTGGCTGCGCCACCCCTTCCGCGACGACTACTGGCGGCGCGGTTCGGTGTGCGAGGACTACGCGCGCATCGCCTGCCCGGTGTACGCGGTCGGGGGCTGGGCCGACGGCTACAGCAACGCCGTGCCGCGGCTGCTCGCCGGGCTGCCCGGGCCGGTGAAGGGGCTGGTCGGCCCCTGGGCCCATCTCTATCCCCACGAGGCGGTGCCCGGCCCGGCGATCGGCTTCCTCCAGGAGGCGCTGCGCTGGTGGGACGCCTGCCTGCGCGGACGCCAGTCCGGTATCGGCGACGAGCCCCGCTACCGGGTGTGGCTGCCCGAGCCGGTGGCTCCGCGGCCCTTCCATCGCGAGGTCCCGGGCCGCTGGATCGCCGAGGACGGCTGGCCATCGAAGCGTATCGAGCGGCGGCGCCTGACCCTGGGCGTCGACCGCCTCGGGGGCCGGGAAGGCGAGGTGCTGCGCTCGGTGCGCTCGCCCCAGAGCGTCGGGCTCGGCGGCGGAGCGTGGTGCTCCTTCGGGCTCGGCACCGACCTGCCCGTCGACCAGCGCGACGACGACGCCGGCTCGCTGTGCTTCGACTCGGAGCCGCTGGCGGAGGAGATCGCGATCCTCGGCGCGCCGCGGGTGGAGCTGACGGTCGCCGTCGACCGGCCGACCGCCTTCCTGGCCGTGCGCCTGGTCGACGTGTTTCCCGACGGAGCGGCGGCGCGAGTGAGCTACGGCCTCTGCAACCTCACCCACGACGCCGACCACACCGGGTTCCGCCCCGTCGCGCCGGGCCGCCGTCTGACCGCCCGCGTCCAGCTCAACGACACCGCCCACACCTTCCCCGCCGGCCACCGGCTGCGGGTGGCGATCTCCACCGCCTACTGGCCGCTGGTGTGGCCGTCGCCCGAGCCGGTCGCGCTGACGGTGGTAGCTGGCACCGGCTTCCTCGAGCTTCCGCTCCGGAGACCTCGCGCCGAGGATGCGGCGCTCGCTCCCTTCCCGGCGCCCGAAGGCGCGCCGGGCCCCGCCGTCCGGGCGCTCCAGCCCGGCGGCTTCACGCGCGCCGTGGCGCGCGACCCCGACACGGGCGAGGTGGTGGTGACCACGGTGATCGACGTCGAGGAGGACGGGGAGCCCTCGCTCTCGCGCATCGACCCGATCCGACTCGAGTCCGGCTACGGGGTGACCGAAGTGATGCGCATCGATCCGGCCGACCCGCTCTCGGCCCGGACCGAGGTGGAGCACCGCAGCGTGGCGCGTCGCGAGGGGTGGCAGGTGGACGTTCGCAGCCGCAGTCGGGTGACCTGCGACCGCGAGGTCTTCCGCGTCGAGTCGGAGCTCGAGGCGCGCGAGGGGGGAAAGGTGGTGTTCGCGAAGCGCTGGGACGAGAGAGTTCCGCGGCGCGGGCTGTAGAATACGCGCCCCATGGCCGCCGCCCAAAGCACGACGCTCGAGGTCGAGATCCTCCGTCAGCCCGACGACTCGACCTGCGGCCCGACCTGTCTGCACGCGGTGTATCGCTTCTTCGGCGACAGCACCGCCCTCGACGAGGTGATCGCGGAAGTGCCGCGGCTGGCGGGCGGCGGAACGCTCGCGGTGAATCTCGCCAACCACGCGCTGCGCCGCGGCTACCAGGCGCTGATCTACACCTACAACCTCACCGTCTTCGATCCGAGCTGGTTCCAGGGCGAGCGCGTCGACATTCCCGAGCGCCTGCGCGTCCAGGCGAGCCTGAAGGGCGACGCGAAGCTGGCCTCGGCCACCGAGTCCTACCTCGAGTTCCTGAGCCTGGGCGGGGAGCTGACGATGGAGGTCCTGACGCCCGGGCTGCTGCGGCGCTGGCTCGAGGCGCAGCGACCGATCCTGACCGGCCTCTCGGCGACCTTCCTGTACCGCAGCGCCCGCGAGCTCGGCGAGCACACGCTGCACGAGGACGACGTGCTCGGCGTGCCCCAGGGACACTTCGTGGTGTTGAGCGGGTGGGACGGGGAGGAGCGGACCGTCCGCGTCGCGGACCCCTACGAGAGCAAGACCCGCTTCCAGGGCCACGTGTACTGGCTCCCGGTGGAGCGCGTGATCAACGCGATCCTGCTCGGAGTCCTCACCTACGACGCCAACATGCTCGTGCTCGAGCCACCGGAGACAAAGGCGTGAGCGCAATCCTGGTCACCGAGAACACCGCCCGCTGGCCGATGCGCTTCGAGGGCGCCGAGGTGGTGGCGGCGCGCGACTACCTGGTGGGTGCCAGCTGGGCCGGACGCCGGGGCCTGCGCGTCTACAACCTCTGTCGCACCTACGGCTACCAGACCCTCGGCTACTACGTCTCGCTGCTGGCCGCCGCTCGCGGACACCGGCCCTTCCCCGCCGTCGAGACGCTCCAGGATCTGCGCCTCGCGCCGGTGGTGCGCATGGTCTCCGAGCAGCTCCACGACCTGATCCAGAAGAGCCTGGCCCGGCTGCTCGGTTCGCACTTCGAGCTCTCGGTGTACTTCGGCCGCAACCTGGCGAAGCGCTACGACGCGCTGGCGCGGGCGCTGCACCGGGAATTCCCCCTGCCGCTCATGCGGGCGAGCTTCGAGAAGAAGGGACGCGAGTGGCGACTGTCGGCGGTGCGGCCGATCTCCACCAGCGAGATCCCCGACAGCCATCGCGCCTTCCTGATCGAGCAGGCCGAGCAGCACTTCGGCAGCCGGCTGCGCCCCTCGCGGGCGAAGCGCACCTACCGCTACGACATGGCGATCCTGCACGACCCGAACGCGCCGGACGCGCCCTCGGACCCGAAGGCGCTGCGCCTGTTCGCCCGCGCGGCCCGCGACCTGGGCATCGAGGCCCACCTGATCGAGAACGACGACGCCGCGGACATCGCCGAGTACGACGCGCTCTTCATCCGCGAGACCACCTACGTGAACCACGCCACCTATCGCCTCTCGCGCCGCGCCGCGACGGAGGGGCTGGTGGTGATCGACGACCCGATCTCGATCCTGCGCTGCACGAACAAGGTGTTCCTCGCCGAGCTCTTCGCGCGCCACGACATCCCCCACCCGGAGACGGTGGTGGCCCACGAAGACATGATGGACGAGATCGTCGCCTCGGTCGGGCTGCCCTGCGTGCTCAAGCGCCCCGACTCCGCCTTCTCCCAGGGCGTCGTGCGCGTGGACACGGAGCCGGAGCTGCGGGCGAAGGCGGCGGATTTCCTGCGCGACTCGGAGCTGGTGATCGCCCAGGCCTTCACGCCCTCGGAGTTCGACTGGCGCATCGGCGTGCTCGGGGGCGAGCCGCTGTTCGCGTGCCGCTACCACATGGCGCGCGGACACTGGCAGATCATCGCCGACGCCGGCGGCGGGCGGCGCCGCTACGGTCGGGTCGAGGCGGTCGCTCTCGAGGATGCGCCCATCGAGGCGGTGAAGGTCGGCGTGCGGGCGGCGAGCCTGATCGGCGACGGCCTCTATGGCGTGGACGTGAAGGAGTCGGCCGGTCGCTTCCTGGTGATGGAGGTGAACGACAACCCGAACATCGAGACCGAGTGCGAGGACGCGATCGTCGGCAAGCGCCTGTACGCGGCGGTGATGGAGTGGTTCCGCCAGCGCCTCGACGCGCGCGGCAACGAGGGCAACGGCAGCCGTGGTCGCTGAGGCGGAAGCAGACGGGGATCCCCCGCTCGGGCTCTTCGAGGGCTACGGCGTCGAGCTCGAGTACATGATCGTCGACGCGCACAGCCTCGACGTGCGGCCGATCGCCGACCGCCTGATCGAGGCCGAGTACGGCGCGATCGAGGACGAGATCGAACGCGGAGACTTCGCCTGGTCGAACGAGCTGGCCCGGCACGTGATCGAGCTGAAGACGAACGGACCGGTCGCGCGCCTGGCGGGCGTGGCGGAGGGCTTCGATGCCGAGGTCGCGCGGATCGACGCCCGGCTCGAGCCCCTGGACGCGCGCCTGCTGCCCGGTGCGATGCACCCGTGGATGGACCCGGCGCGCGAGTTCGACCTCTGGCCCCACGGCAGTCGGGAGATCTACGAGGCCTTCCACCGCATCTTCGACTGTACCGGCCACGGCTGGGCGAACCTCCAGAGCGCCCATCTGAACCTGCCCTTCGCCGACGACGAGCAGTTCGGGCGGCTGCACGCGGCGGCGCGCGCGCTGCTCCCCCTGCTGCCCGCCCTGGCCGCCTCTTCGCCCTTCGCCGAGGGCCGCCACGCGGGCCTGCTCGACGCGCGCGTGGACGTCTACCGCTACAACGCGCGGCGCGTCCCCTCGGTGACGGGCGAGGTCATCCCGGAGCCGGTGTTCACCCGCGCCGACTACCAGCGCCTGCTCGAGGGCCTGTACGCCGACCTCGCGCCGCTCGACCCGGACGGCACCCTGCGCCACGAGTGGGTCAACGCGCGGGGCGCAATCGCGCGCTTCGACCGGATGGCGCTGGAGATCCGTCTGCTCGACGTGCAGGAGTGTCCGCGCGCCGACCTGGCGATCGCGTCGCTGGTGAGCCGGGTGCTGCGCGCGCTCTGCGACCCCGCGCCGGCGCACCAGGCGCGGCTGCGCGCGCTCTCCACCGGCGCGCTCTCCGCGCTGCTCACGCGCACCACCGCCTGCGCCGAGGACGCCGCGATCGACGACGGGGCACTGCTGACGGCTCTCGGCCTCGACACGAAGCCGTGTCGGGCCGGCGACGTCTGGAGCGCCCTCGCCGCGCGCCACGCGGGCGGCGGATCCGAGGACGCCTGGGCCGCGCCCGCCCTGGACGTGATCCTGGGCGAGGGCCCGCTCGCCCGGCGGCTGCTGGCGCGGGTCGGCGAGCACCCGTCGCGCGAGGCGCTCGTCCGCCTCTACCGCGAGCTCGCCAACTGCCTGCACGACGGGCGCCTGCTGCGCGCCCGGGTCTGATCCGCGCGCACCGCGCGCCGATACCGGAATCTCGGAGGTTCGAAGAAGATGGCCGTCTCGCCGCTGGAAGCGATGGTCCGATCCTTCGCGTCGAGCCACCCGGCCGACGCGGCCCACGCCCTCGAGGGTCTCGAAACCGCCGCCGCCGCGCACCTGCTCCAACAGCTGCCCCAGCGCGTGGCGGCACCGGTTGCCGAGCGCCTGTCGCCCGAGACCGCGGCGCTGATCCTGTCGCGGATCGGACTCGACGGCAGCCGCGATCTGCTGGCCAGCCTGCCGCCGCGACAGGCGGCGGCGATCCTGCACCACCTGGAGGACGCCGAGCGGGAGGCGACCCTCTCCGGGCTCCAGCCCGACCGCAGCAAGGCGATCCGCCACCTGCTCCAGTACCCGCCGGGCACGGCGGGCGGGATGATGGACTCGCGCCTCACCTCGCTGTCGATCGACCTCAGCGTGCGCGAGGCGGTCGCCGCACTGCGGCGCGCGCGCCGCGACACGCTCTACTACCTCTACGTGACCGACCGCGAGGGGAAGCTCGTGGGTGTGCTCGACATGCGCGAGCTCTTGCTCGCGTCGCCGCGCGATCCGCTGGAGCCGCTGGTGAAGCGGGAGATCGTCACGGTGCCGGCGGACATGACGAGCGACGAGGTGGCGAGCCTGATCCGGCGCCGTCGCTTCGTGGCGCTGCCGGTGGTCGATCCGGACGGGCACCTGCTCGGGGTGGTGAAGCCCGACGAGATCCTCGAGGCCTTCCAGCAGGAGACCTTCGGCGACCTCCAGAAGATGGTGGGCGCCGGCGAGGACGAGCGCGCGCTCTCGCCGGTCTCCTCCGTAGTGCGGCGGCGTCTGCCCTGGCTGTACGTGAACCTCGCGACCGCCTTCCTGGCGGCCAGCGTGGTGGGCCTGTTCGAGGGCGCGATCGAGCGCATCACCGCCCTGGCGGTGCTGTTGCCGGTGGTCGCCGGACAGGGAGGCAACACCGGCGCCCAGTCGCTGGCGGTGGTGATCCGGGGGCTCGCCCTGCGCGAGCTGGTGCCGGGCACCACGCTGCGGCTTCTGCGAAAGGAGGTGCTCGGCGGCCTGCTGAACGGGCTGGCCGTGGCGCTCGCCGCCGGTGTAGCGGTGGCGCTGTGGGACGGGCGTCTCGGCCTGGTGCTGGTGATCTCGCTGGCGATGATCGTGAACATGACGGCCGCCGGCCTCGCGGGAGCCGCCATCCCGCTGCTGCTGCGCGCGCTCGGCCGCGATCCGGCTCAGTCCGCGTCGATCTTCCTGACCACGGTCACCGACGTGGTGGGCTTCGCTTCCTTCCTCGGCTTCGCGGTGCTGCTGATGCCGATGCTGACGTGAGCCGCGCGCGCCCGGGCGACCTGCGAGCCATCACGGCCGACGGCGTCTTCTTCAGCGCCATGGTCGGGATGGGCGAGACCTACGTGCCCGCCTTCGCCCTCGCCATGGGGCTCGGCGCGGTGACCAGCGGTCTGATCGCGACCGTGCCGATGCTCGCCGGCGCCGTGTTCCAGCTCGTCACGCCGCGGGCGGTGCGATGGCTGCGCTCCTACCGGCGCTGGGTGGTGCTGTGCGCGGGCCTTCAGGCGCTCTCCTTCGTGCCGCTCATCCTGGGCGCGCTGGGCGGCCGTATCGGGCTCGGCTCGCTCGCCGTCGCCGCCGTCGCCTACTGGTCCTTCGGGATGGCGACGAGCCCGGCCTGGAACGCCTGGGTGACGAGCCTGGTCCCCTCGGAGGAGCGCGCGCGGTTCTTCGCGCACCGAACGCGGGCCGCCCAGATCGCCCTGCTCACGGCGATGCTCGGCGGCGGGCTGTCGCTCGAGTGGGGCGACCAGCGCGGAACCCCGCTGCTCGTATTCGGGGCCCTGTTCGCCCTGGCGATGCTGGCGCGCCTCGTCTCCGCGACCTGCCTCGGCCGCCAGAGCGAGGCGCCGGGTCTGGCGTCGGCGCACCACGCGCTCTCGCCGCGCGGCGTCCTGGGCTCCCTGCGCCGCTCGGGCTCGGGGCGCGTGCTGGTCTACCTGCTCGCGATGCAGGCGACGGTGAACGTCGCCTCGCCCTATTTCACGCCCTACATGTTCGGCCCGCTCGCCCTCTCCTACGCCGAGTTCATGTCCCTGACCGCCGCGGCGCTCGCCGCCCGGATCGCGGTGATGCCCTGGCTGGGCCACGTGGCCCAGCGCCGCGGTACGCGCTTCCTGCTGGGATGGGGCGCCGTGGGCATCGTGCCGCTGCCGCTGTTGTGGCTGGTCTCCCACCACTTCGCCTACCTGCTGGCGCTCCAGTGCTTCGCGGGCACCGCCTGGGCCGCGCTCGAGTTCGCCACCCTGCTCTCCTTCTTCGAGGGGATCCCCGAGCACGAGCGCACGAGCGTGCTGGCGGTGTTCAACCTGGCCAACGCGGCGGCGGTGGCCCTGGGCGCCCTGTGCGGCGGCCGGATCCTCCTCGCGCTGGAGGGATCGCCCGAGGCCTACGCCGTGCTGTTCGCGGTGTCGGTGGCCGGAAGGCTCGGCGCGCTGGGGCTGCTGCGGGGCGCGCGGGCCGCGCGCGGCGGAGCCGAGATGCAGCTGCGCACGCTGGCGGTGCGCCCGTCGGCGGGCGCCGTGGAGCGCCCGATCCTCGCCACCGTCGACGGCGCGGAGCACAGCGGCGAGGCGCCGGGGCGGGAGACCGCTGCGTCCTAGCGGCGGTCGGATCGCTCCTTCTTTGTCTCCTCGTCCTCCACCAGAGCGGGAACGAGCGATCGCACGCGCCGCAGCCAGCGCCGTGCCCACACGAACTCGCTCGACAGGATCACCAGACCGAAGGGGATCGCGATCAGCCCCGGACCGGGAAGCACGAGCATCGCCACGCCGAGGAGCAGCACGGTGGCGCCCACCACGCCGACCACCACGCGCTGCGCGGTGCGCAGAGTCGTCTTCACCAGGTTCTCCAGGTCGCCCTCCATCGGCGAGGGAAGAGCCGCCGTGTCGCGGTGGCTGCCGGCGATCGACGCCACCACGCCCACCCCGAGGATACCCACCAGGAGGGCGAGGGAGACCGCCGTCGGGATCTCGTAGTGGTGGGTGAGCAGCATCTTCACCCCCACGAAGGCGAGCAGGAACACCAGCGAGAGCTTCAGGTAGCGGAAGCGCGCGATCAGCGGCGCGATCACGAAGTAGAGGCTGCGCAGGCCGAGGACCGCGAAGGCGTTCGAGCTGAAGGCCAGGAAGGGATCGTGGGTGACGGCGATGACGGCGGGAATCGAGTCGACGGCGAAGAGCAGGTCCGAGGCCTCGACGGCGAGCAGCGCCAACAGGAGCGGGGTGGCCGCGCGGCCGGTCTCGTTGCGCACGAAGAAGGCCGTGCCGTGCAGGCTCGCGGTGACGGGGAGCCAGCGCTCCAGCAGGCGCACCAGACCGTTGTGCTCGGCGTCGAGATTGTCGTGGCGGTCGATCAGCATCTTGACCGCCGTCGCGATCAGCACCGCGCCGAACACGTAGCTGGTCCAGGCGAAGCGCTCGACCAGCGCCAGCCCCGACACGATGAAGACCATGCGCATCACCAGCGCGCCGAACACGCCCCAGAAGAGCACCCGATACTGGCTCGCGAGGGGGATCGCGAAGTAGGTGAAGAGCGTCGCGATCACGAAGATGTTGTCGAGGGAGAGCGACTTCTCGACCAGGAACGCGGTCAGGAACTGGGCCGCCGCCTCGCGCCCTTCGAGCTCGTGGCCGAGGGCGAGGCCGATGCCGAGCCAGTGGTTCTGGTAGGCGAAGTAGACGAAGACGTTGAACGCGAGCCCCGAGCCGATCCAGACCAGCGACCACAGCAGCGCCTCGCCCGTGGTCTGGGCGCGCGGCTCGCGGTGGAACACCCCGAGATCGAGGGCCAACGCAGCGAGCAGCAGGGCGAACAGGCCGAGCCAGAAGACGGCGATCATCATGCGGGTGGCACCGGGCCCGGAAGTCTGGACCAGCCCCCGCGGCGCGTCGAGGCATGCGGTGGTGTCTCGCGCCCGTCGGCGCCCCGGGACCGGTCCGAAGTGGAGTCAGCGGGTCGCGGATGTCGCCGGCGCCGCGGAGAGGTGCCGGAGTCCGGTTGGACGGGCTTGACTCGAAACCCGGCAACACTCGTGCCTGCTTATGAAATTCGGCAAGCCCCACGCATCTTCAGCCGTACCGTCGCTCGCCGATGGGTGCCTCCGTGCCGTACCCGGAGGTAGCCGAGGCGATCGATTCGATCACGGATTTGAGTGGGCTGGGAGCGGCGCTGACGGTGGAGGAAAGGGGCCGCCTGCGGCTCCCTGCTCCGAACGGTGGGCGCGGCCTGCCTGCACGCAGGCAGCGACACCCCTCGCCCCGCTTGGCCATCCTGGAGCGGCTCTCGAGCCACCCGGAGCGCATTCAGGCTCGTTCATCCAGCCTCCTAGACCAGCGCGTCGGGAATTCCAGTCCTGCGGGAAGGAACAGATCGCGCGGCCGGCGCCGAGCGGCGCATCAGAATGCGCCTAGCGCGCTAGGCACGACGATGGAGCCGAGCGACGCCGCTCATCACCAGCAGGGCGACCAGCCCTGCAACGAGCTGCACCGTGTGTCCGGGCTCCGGCATGAACTCGTACCTGAGCACATTCACGCCCGAGAGGTGGTTCACGCCGAAGGCGCCCGCGTTGAACGAGCTGTACAGGAAGGGCGCCACCATCTGCACCGTCCCGGACATACCTGCCGGCGTGCGGTTGTCGTATCCGGTGAGGGTCACCGTTGTATTGGCGTTTCCACCGCTGTCCTTGCCGATGGCGATGCCCGTCGTCCACGGAAAGAAATTGGCCCGCAGGAAGACCTGAGTGGCGGAAGCAGAATTCGTCGTGTTGGCGAAGGTCCCAGTGAAGGACTGGGTGGGCTTCGTCGCTCCGGAGGGTGTCGATACGCCCTGAACCTCGGAGAGAGGAAACGTGCCCGCGAAGTTCGCAAAGCCGAAGTTCAGCGTGAGCTTGCTGAGGAACTTGAACGCGTGGGCGACCGATCCACCGAACTGCTGGCTTCCCGCGATGACCTGGGCGGTTCCGATCCGCGTTCCGAAGCTCGGGTCGGGGGGCGGGTGGAACAAGAAGGCCCCCGGGCCGCCTCCAGGCGCGAAGGTGCCCGATGACAGCGGGCCCGTGACCGATACCACCTGCGTGCTGGCAATGACGCCAGCGATCGTCGGCGGTGTCGGGTTGACGAAGCTCGTCAAGAAATTCGCATCGAACGCTCCGACGTTGAAGCTCGCCGGACTGCTCCCGGCGAAGCCGGCCGTACCCGTCCAGGTGGCCGGGCCGTTGATCGGAATCGGCGTGCTCGAGCCAAACGCCCGATTGAAGGCCATGAAGTTCCCGGCGGTTGCCGCGGGCGCGAACGCGAGCAACCCCACCACCATCAGCGCCAGCGGCGTCGACTTCCCAGAAATGGCTGTCATGACATCGTCTCCTCTTGTACTCGACTGTGGGGGGAATCCATCCGGAGTCTGCGACTCCGGAACCTCTCGGATCGGTCTCCTGGTGCGAGCGGCGTCCCTGGAACCGGGGTCTCTCCGGCACGCTGCGGAAGTGGGCCCGGCGTTGAGCTCGCGCCTTGGACGCAGATCGGGCACTCGAATCGATAGACGCCGGAAGCGAGCTCCGCCGTCACACGACCGTTGCGAACGCCGACCTTCGCTACCCGATCGGCTGCGGCGAGCGCTCGTCCCGACTCGCGCACCTCCTCCGGATTCGAGGTGGGGAGTACGACTCGGGCCGTCGTGTTGGGCGGAGCGACCACGTGGAGCGCGAAGATTCCGGACTCGATCCGCCAGTCGCTGGCGATCAAGCCGTAGGGGGAGTCGATCGCGGCTCGAGCGCGCGTGATTCCGCCTCCCGGTCGAGGCTCCACGAGGAATCGGCGCCAGCCCGGGACGACCGGGTCGAGCCGGAGTCCGGCCACGACCTCGTGCAGGAAGCTCGCGATCGCTCCCTTGCTGCAGTGGTTGAGGGAGAGATGGGGGTTCCCGTCGTCGTCGATTCCCCGCCAGGACTCCCAGATCGTCGTCGCTCCCTTCTCCACCGAATCGAGCCAGGAAGGCCAATCCGTCTGGAGCAGGATCCGATACGCGATCTCGAGCTCTCTCTCGTCCGCCAGGACCGTGCACAGGAACGGAGTGGCGAGGAAGCCGGTACCGAGATGATCTCCCGCTGCGTGGACCCGTTCGACGAGCCGCTCGACGAGCCGCGGCCGCATTGAGGGAGGGACCAGGTCGAAGGCAAGGGCTCGCACGTACTCAGCCTGGGTATCCGGGCGGAGGCGTCCGTCGGGACCGACGAACTCGCGCTGGTAGGCCTCGCGGATGCGCTGACTGAGCGCGCTGTAGCGGGCCGCATCCCGATCGCGACCGAGAATTGCCGCGATCCGTGCAAGCAGACCCGTGGAAAGGGCGAAGTAGCCCGTTGCCACGGAGGGCCTCGAGAACAGCACGCTCGACGCCATCACACGGACGAGAGCTGCGACCGTTCCATTCTCGGGCTCGAGCCACTCACCGAAGTGGAAGCCCGTGTCCCACACGTAGGCGTCGTGTTCGCGCGGCCGTCGGAGCCATTTCGTCCAGTGACGGCGACGAGCGCGGCGCTCCGCGAAGCCGACCCAGGACTTCATGCTCTCGTACTGGGTCTCGAGGACGCGCCGGTCCTCGAAGACCCGGTACAGGGTCCAGGGCACCAGGACCGCCGCGTCCCCCCAACCAGCGGAACCGTTGACCCACGTCGCGAGGCGAGCCAGGCGGGAGCCGCTGGTCAGCGTGTCGGGAACGACGTTGGGGACGCATCCGTCGGGCCGCTGCTCGGCCGCGAGGTCGGCGAGCCACTTCGTGAGCACACCCCCCGTCTCCATCAGGAAGGATCCGGTGGCCGCAAACACCTGGACGTCTCCCGTCCATCCGCTGCGCTCACGCTGGGGGCAGTCGGTCGGAATCTCGCAGAAATTGCTCTTCATGCTCCAGACGACGTTGCGGTGGAGCTGATCGAGGCGTTCGTCGGAGCACGAGAAGGAGCCGGTCTCGCGCATGTCCGAATAGACGGCGATCGCGGTGATGGCGTCGCCGGTGAGATCACCGGGGTAGCCCGCGACGTGGACGTACTGGAATCCGTGAGTCGTGAAGCGCGGCTCCCAGGTCTCCACCTCGCCATCGCCCCGGAGGATGTACACATCGCGCTGCCCCGGAGGTGGCATGCCGAGGGCCCCGAGGTGAGCGAGATCGAAGTTCCCCTCGCCGTCGAGGGCCTCGCCGTGGGTCATCTCGAGCCTCGTGCCTGCGGGTCCACGCACTCGAATTCGGACCCAGCCCGACAGGTTCTGACCGAAGTCGACGACCGTCTGCCCGGCCGGCGTGCGCAGGATCCGCTTCGGCGGAAACTCCTCGCGCCGGCGAGCCAGCGGGCCGGCGGACGCGACGAGACGGCCCCGGTCATGGTTGGCGACGGCCACCGGCTTCCAGTCGCGGTCGTCGAAGCTGGCCTCGCTCCAGCCCTGCTGGGCGCGCTGCGCGTCGTAGACCTCTCCATCGCGGAGATCCGAGGAGAGAATCGGACCGGTCGCTGAACGCCAGACCCGATCGGAGCAGACGACCACCCGACTTCCGTCCGCGCACTCGATCTCCAGCTGGAGGAGCAGCGCGACCCGAGTGCCCCAGCGATTTCGGGCTCCGCTGGCGCCCGTCCTGCCCCGGAACCAGCCATCGCCGAGCACCGCACCGAGTGCGTTGGCGCCGGGTCGCAGCAGGGCGGTGACGTCGTAGGTCTGGACCTGGAGCCGGTGCGCGTAGCTGGAGAAGCCCGGGGTGAGCACCGCGTCCCCGACGCGCTCTCCGTTCAGATGCAGCTCGTAGAGGCCCTGAGCCGTGGCGTAGATTCGCGCCTTCGCGACCGGAACGGAGAGCTCGAAGCTGCGGCGGAGATACGGTGCCGGGCGGGGCGCGTCGGCGCGTTCGCTCCAGCCGGCCTCGATCCAGTCTGCCTGCCAGTCCGTCGCATCGAAGAGGCCAGCCTCGAACCACGACGGCGCGCTCCACGCGCTCGGGCTGCCGGTCTCGTCCCAGATCCGCACCTGCCAGTAGCAGCGCTGTCGGGATTGCAGAGCGGGCCCTTCGTAGGGATGCTGGCCCGAGCGCGGGGACTCGATCGTCCCCGTATCCCAGTGAGGCGCGCCGGGGCGACTCAACGCGGCGACATCGGGGGCGGCTCGAAGCCGGTACGCGACCTGGCGGGCGCCGCGTCTGCCGGCCCGCATCTTCCAGGAGAGGCGGGGCTGCCGCACTCCGATTCCCAGGGGATCGCAGGCGCACTCCGTTCGAAGGTCGTAGAGCTCCGTCGCACTCACACGATCCCGGGCTCCGAGATGAGCCGCTGCGGGCGTTCCTGGGCTGCTCGAGCGCGCCATCCGGAGGCCCGATAGATGCTCACCGGCGCAATCGCTCCGCCCCGACGCAAGCGGCCCATCGCGAGAATCGGCTCTACGTCGATCTGGACGGCGGCGCGCAACGTGCTGCTCGCTGCGAGGGCGTCGTTGGCCTCCTGTTGCTCGCGCAGCGCCTCCCGGTCCACGAGCAGCGCCTGCACGTAGGCGCGCTGCACGGAGGCCGCGCTCTCCAGCAGGCTCTCGATCGGATCCGTGACGTTGTGGGACTGGTCGAGCATGTAAGCCGGCGCGAAGCCCGGGGCGTCTCGCAGCTCCGCATCCACGAGCTCATGGAAGATCAGGAAGATCTGGAAGGGATCTACCGAACCCGTGTCCAGATCGTCGTCGCCGTACTTGCTGTCGTTGAAATGAAACCCGGCCAACTTCTGGAACTGGATCAGCCGCGCCACGATCATCTCCACGTTCGTGGTCGGCGCGTGATGGCCGAGATCCACGAGACATCGCGCCTTGGGGCCGAGCTCCGATGCCGCGATGAAGCTCGTTCCCCAGTCCGCGATGACGGTGGAATAGAGAGCTGGCTCGTAGAGCTTGTGCTCGATGAAGACGCTCCAGTCCTGGGGGAGCGCGTCGTAGATCGCTCGCATGCTCTCGAGGTAGCGTTCGAACGCGGCGGTCAGGTCGCTTTGTCCGGGAAAGTTGCCGCCATCCGGAATCCACACAGTCAACGCTCGGGATCCGAGCTGTTTCCCCAGCTGGATGCACTCGATGTTGTGGGCGATGGCCTGCTCGCGCACCGACTTCTCGGTGTGGGTGAGGCTGCCGAACTTGTACGACAGTGCCTGCCCTGGGCGATCCTGGAAGGTGTTCGAGTTGACGGCCGCGAATTCGAGGCCGAGCGCCGCCGCTCGTTCCCGAAGGTCGACCGGATCGTCCACCCGATCCCAGGGCAGGTGCGGCGATACGGCGGGCGTGCTCCGCCCGAGCTGCTGCACCACGGCACAGTCTTCGAGCTTCTCGAAGATGTCGCGAGGCTCACCCGCGAGAGGGAAGCGTGAGAATCGGGTCCCGCCGCTGCCGACGCCCCAGGAGGGAAGCGCCACGGAGAGCGTCGAGAGGTGGGACACGACCTCGTCGATTCGGATGTCGCGGCGTGCCAGCTGTTCGCCCAAGTGGGCGAAGTCGGCATCGAGCTCCACCCGACGTCTTTCGTTGTCGGCGGCGATCAGGTCCGCGTCGATCGGCGCGCTGTCGATCATCCGATTCTCAGCCTCTATCGCGTAAAGGCGGACACATTCCCCGCGTCCACGTTCAGGATGTTGCCCGTGGATTTTGCCGAGCGGTCGGAGGCGAAGAAGTGGACCGCCTCCGCCACGTCCTCGGGAAGAACGTGTCGCCGCAGCAGGCTCCGATTCCGATAGTGTTCCTCGAGCTGGTCTGGCTCGAGACGGTGGGCCGCGGCGCGCTCTTCCTTCCAGCGACCGGTCCAGATACGCGAGCCGCGCAGCACGGCGTCGGGATTGACCACGTTGGCGCGAATCCCGTGCTCGGCACCTTCGACGGCGATGCAGCGCGCGAGATGGACCTCCGCCGCCTTGGCCGTGTTGTAGGCTGCCGAGTTGGGCGAAGCCACCAGGGCGTTCTTGCTAGCGACGATCACGATCGACCCCCCCAGCCCCTGCGTCTTGAAGAGCCGCATCGCTTCGCGTGCGACGAGGAAGTAGCCCGTGGAGAGCACGGCTTGGATCTGTTCCCAGACCGCCAGGGAGGTGTCCTCGATCGAGCAGGCGGAGGCGATCCCCGCATTCGAGACGAGAATGTCGAGCCCCCCGAACTCCCTCGCGGTGAGCCGGAAGGCCGCGGCAACCGCGTGTTCGTCGGTCACGTTGCAGACGGCCGCATGGACCTGGTCGGGTGAGAACTGCTCGGCCAGCTGAGCGTGGGCGGTCTCGAGAGCGTCCTCGTCGTGATCCGCCAGCACCACACAGGCGTCGTCTTGCAGGAGACGCGCCGCCGTGGCGCGGCCAATGCCGCCGGCGGCACCGGTCACGAGCGCCACCCGACCCGCGAGCGGCTTCGGGCGTGGCGCACGCCGGAGCTTCGCTTCCTCGAGCGACCAGTACTCGATGTCGAAGGCCGCCTGCTCGGGAAGCGCCACGTAGCGGTCGACCGCTGCGGCGTCCCGCATCACATGAATGGCGTTCCGGTAGAACTCGCCGGCGATGCGAGCGGAGGGCTTGTCCTTGGCGAAGGTGATCATCCCGACGCCCGGCACCAGGTAGACCACCGCGTTCGGGTCGCGCATCGGCGGACTTTCGGGATGGCGACAGCGCTCGTAGTAGCTGGCGTACTGGTTTCGATAGCTCGAGAGAGCGCGTTCGAGGGCGGCGTCGTCTCGGGCCGTCTCGACATCCAGCACGAGAGGTCGGATCTTCGTCCTCAGGAAGTGATCGGGGCAGGAGGTGCCCAACGAGGCGAACTGCCGCAAGTGCGAGCCCGTCACGAGCTCGAGAACATCGTCGCTCTCGCAGAAATGGCCGACCTTTCGCACGGCCTGCCCGATCCGCCCGCGGATTCGCGGAAGGATCTCGGACGCCACGGCCGCGCGCTCGGCCGGAGGAAGCGCCGCGGTCGTGACCGCGCCGAACACGGCATGCGTATTGCGCTCGCAAAGCCAGGCCTCCGCCTGGCGTATGATGTCGAGTGAGCGCTCGTAGCAGTCCTTCGAGCTCTCGGCCCAAGTGATCATGCCGTGCCCCCCGAGCACGACGCCTCTGCAATTCGGGTGCTGGTCGACATGATCGCGGAGCCGCAGCGCCAGATCGAAGCCCGGACGCTGCCAGGGAAGCCAGCTCATCTGCTCCCCGTAGATCTCGCGCACGATCTCCTCCCCGCGGCGGGTCGCCGCGAGCGCGGTCACGGCATCGGGATGCAGGTGATCGATGTGGCGGAAGGAGAGATAGGCGTGCAGCGGCGTGTCGATGCTGGGAGCCCGAGCGTTGGTGGCGAGGGTGCAGTGTTGCAGGGACTGCACCATCTCGTCCTCGTGGGGAAGGCCGCGATAGCGCTTCTCGAGCGACCGAAGACGATCGAGGTCGAGCGTCGCGAACCCGTCCATGCCCAGGGAGGCGAGATCGCCACCCGAGCCCTTGACCCACAGGACCCGAATCGGCTCCTCCGTCACCGGATCCCTGGAGTCCACCTTCGCAGACGTGTTTCCCCCGCCGTAGTTGGTGACGGCGAGGTCGGCCCCCAGCAGGTTGGAGCGGTAGCGGAGCAGCTCGGGCTCGGAGAGCCCGGCGGCCAGCTGGTCGTCCCACCGGTTCTGGATCACGCGACCACTCTAAGAGCACCAATCGATCACAATCAATCAAAAAATTTCAAAAATGGCTAAAAATGATCGATCAGCATTTGCTACGTGCGCGATCCTGTGATTTCCTTGGCGGAGTGCGTGGGCGAGAGCGCGAGGCCCTGATCTTTCACCGGCTGGCCGAGCGCGGTTTCCTGTCCGTGGCCGAGCTGAGCGAATTGCTGCGCGTGTCTCCTGCGACCGTGCGCCGCGATCTGGTGCGGCTCGATGCAGCGGGACGCCTCCGTCGCCTACGCGGCGGCGCAGAGGCGATCGTCCAAGGGGGCGGTCCCACCGCGCTGACGGGCCAGCCACCCTTCCACATCGAGCAGCTGGTGAATGGGCCGGCGAAGCTGGCGATCGGACGGGCCGCTGCGGAGCTCTGCCGCCCGGGCGACTCCATCGTGATCGATGGCGGCACGACTACCCACGCCATGGCCGCGTTCCTCTCCGATCACGATCTCCAGATCCTCACGAGCTCGTTCGCCGTTGCCGAGCTCCTCGTGAAGGAATCGCGCAACCGCGTCGTGCTTTCGGGCGGCGAAGTCGTGCGCGACCAGCAGGTTCTGGTCAATCCATTCGAGGATCCCGTGCTCGACCACTTCGCCGCCTCCACGATGTTCATGGGCGCACAGGCCGTGGGTCCGCAGGGTGTGATGCAGACCGATCCCCTACTGGTGCGGAGCCAGCTTCGCCTGCTGGGACGCGCCGAGCGTCTCGTCGTCTTGGTGGACAGCAGCAAGTTCTACGGTCGGGGAAGTCTCGTCGTCTGCCCGCTCGCTCGGGTGAGCATCGTGGTGACGGACGAGAGCATCCCGACCGAAGCGAAGAGGATGCTCGCCGACGCCGGCGTGGAGGTGCTCGTGGCCTCGAGCAAGCGGCGGGCCCAGCCGGCGGCCTGATGCAGGCTACCGCGATCCTCGACGTGGGGAAGACCCACGTTCGGGTGTGCGCGGTCGATGCGCACGGCGCTGCATTCGTCGCGCGAGAGTTCTCCAACCGCGTCGAGCCCGGCCCCCCCTACCCGCACCACGACGTGGAGGGCCTGTTCGATCGGATTCTCGATGGCCTCGAGTTCCTAGCGCAGCGGTACGAGATCGATGCGATCGTCCCCGTGGCCCACGGAGCCACCGCCGCGTTGACGGCGGGGGAAGAGCTCGTGATGCCGGTGCTGGACTACGAGTTTGCCGACGTTGCAGAGGTCTCCGGCTACCCGGCGCCCGAGTTCTCCGAGACTCTCGCGCCATCGCTCCCTGCCGGCCTGAACCTGGGTCGCCAGCTGTACTGGCAGTCCCAGGCTTTCCCGGAGCCGTGGAAGCGGGTGGAGCACATCCTGACCTACCCGCAGTTCTGGGCGTGGAGACTGACGGGAGTTGCCGCCAGTGAAGTGACTTCGCTCGGGTGCCACACTCAGCTGTGGAACCCTAGAGCCGGCGCTCCTTCCAGCCTGGTCGACCGTCTGGGATGGCGGGCGCTCCTACCGCCGCGCCGCAATGCCTTCGATGTGCTGGCTCCCCTCCGTCCTCGCCTCGCCGAGCGCATTGGCGCCGGAGACGGCGTGGCCGTTCTCTGCGGTGTGCACGACAGCAATGCATCCTACTGGGTCCATCGATCGGACCGAGAGCCGCCTTTCGCGGTCCTATCGACGGGCACCTGGGTGGTCGCGTTGGCTGCGGGAGCCCCGCTGTCGAGGCTTCGGGCCGAGTTCGACATGCTGGCGAACGTGGACGTCCTGGGCGACCCGGTTGCCTGCGCACGATTCATGGGGGGGCGGGAGTACGCGACCCTCGCGGGCGTGAGCCCACCGACTCCCAGGTACGACGACTTGGAGTCGGTCCTCCGCGGCGGATCGCTCGCGATTCCCAGCTTCGCTGCGCAGGGAGGGCCCTTTCGGAACAGCGCCGGTCGGATCGAGGGTTCCCCGCCTCGAGATCCGGGAGAGCGCGCGGCGCTCGCGTCGCTCTATGCAGCGTTGATGAGTGACTACGTGCTCGACCTGCTGAGTGCCTCGGGCGACCTCGTGATCGAGGGGCCCTTCGCAGCGAACGGGATGCTCTGCGGAATCCTCGCTGCCTTCCGGCCCGACCAGCCGGTATTTCTGTCGCAAGATCCCACAGGCACGTTGAGCGGAGCGCGTCGCCTGACTTGCTGGCCTCGGCGTTCCAGCCTCCGCGCACGGCTCGAGCGCTGCGAACCGCTTTCGATCGGCGGGCTCGCGAGCTATCGAGATTCATGGCGGGCTTCGTTGCCAGACGCCGAATGAAACTCCCCTGCGCAGGGAAGCTGGCCCCCTCGGCCCGTGATTAGGGCACGCGCAAGACGATGCTCCTCTAGATGCGAACCGTGGTCGCGCGGAGTCCATCGATTGCATGTTCCTCGTGCGGCGGAAAGCGACGACCCTCCAGTGATGAGCCATAGCCTTCGAGGCCAAGGTTTGCCGGATATCCTTCTCCATGCTGGCACGCGGAGAGGCCAACCCCTCCATCGACGTGACCGAAGGAATTTCGGGTGCCCTGGAGATCTCGATCACCACGCTCTTTCAGGAGGCTGAACGTAGACACCAGCCCGATCGGTGGTTGCGAGCAGAATCAGGATCTCGACCCGGAAATGATGCCGGCACTGCTGGTCTTCTTATCGCGTTATTTCCATTCATGGTTGGCTGGCCACCTTTGGCCATTCGCGGGGGTGAGCGGGTCTGCGCCGCTGGAATCGGCCGCGGAGACGTTCCGCGCGAGCGGCCATCGCTCCCCTTCCATCTGATTCCCACCCGGGACGGTTGCCGCTACCCTGCCGGCCCAATGGACGGTCACGAGAAGGCACCGAGGCACCACGAGTGAGCCAAGAGTGGGCCTCGATGGTGTGTAAGTAGCTGAGGCTAAAGGATTTCTCGCGGAGAGGTGCCGGAGTCCGGTTGAACGGGCCTGACTCGAAATCAGGTGATGGCGCAAGCCATCCGTGGGTTCGAATCCCACCCTCTCCGCCAATCGGTATGGAGCGCCCACGTTTACTGCGCACGAGCAGCGAGCTGGCGGTGCGAATTCCGCCATTCCGCGGGGTTCTAGCCGAGCCGCAGGTCGACACCGAACTGGAGACGCGCGTGGTCCCGGCACCGTCGACCTTCCAACCGCTCACCATCCCAGCGGCCCGGTGAGACGGTTCGGCTTCGCTTGACCTCCCTTGCTCGGTGGAGAGCGGACCGACCCCGGAACGTATCGGACCTGCCGAAAACGCAGCTCTTCAGTCCCAGGCCCTTCAGCCTCCTTGGACCGCTTACGAAGCGGTCGCCGCGGACGTAGAAGCGTAGGAGGCGGTCCTTTTCACGCGAGAGGCCGATCCGCGCGCTGCTCCCGATCTCCGGGTCGTCGCGGTCGTCACGTGCGAGCCATAACGGCCCCTTCCGGCAGAGGTCGATTCCGTCCCAGCGACGATTGATATCGAGCGCAGCTGTGAGACGCCCTGGTCCTCGCGTCAGGTCCTGCAACTTCTGAACGCGACGATTTCGCTTCATCAACGATATGCCATCCAGCGGCTCGAGCGCCCTGATCAGGACGCCGGCTCCGATGCCGGATTCCTCGCTCGAGACGTTGAGCAAGTAAGACGTGCCATAGGCAAGATAGACATAGGCG